>NZ_JAXCID010000006.1:0-123665 GCF_035985125.1 Arthrobacter sp. CG_A4
CGTGAAAGTACCCGACAAGGAAATGGTGGAACTAGAAGACAGCGGCACCCTGACCAGACACGAATGGCACCCCGAATGGAACTACACCCTCAAAACCAGAGACACACCAACTAAATAATCAGCGAGCCCTTAGCGCCGGCCTTTTCGGGAGCGGCCGATCCGCAGGCTGTCAGCGACAGGGCCAGGCAGGCGGCCGCAGCAGAGAACACAGTGAACTTGCTTTGGTTTTTCACAGGGGAAGACTCCTTCGTCAAAATTCCATCCGCTTCGCAGGGCCGGAAGCGGAAATTCGCCGTTGCTGGGTTGGGGGCAACAGCACCGTTGGCATGGTGAACGATCCCGATGGGAGCGCTCTCACGGTCATGGTGTCCCACCTCACATCCCGTTGTCAAGAGCGGGCTTCTCCCCCGGCCCAGACTCTTGCCGGGGCCCGGGGGCGATGCTAGGCTACCGATGCGGGAGCGCTCCCACAACAGTTGTCGTGACCGGCTCTCGTTGTTTATCCAGCCCGATTTTCCGTGCCGATAGTCCGTCCATCGGCACACCCACTGCGCTGGCGCAAGGGTCCCGCCCTTCAGCCGGCACCGTCTACCAGGCGCGCACGGTACGGACGTAAAGTCACCACCGCACGCCTGGAGCCCTTCCCCACAGAGAACAGGACCAGCAATGCCGCTAGCCCACTTCCCCCTTCGGCCACGGGCCGCCCGGCGCGAGATTCCGCAGCCGCGGCGCGCCCGGGGCCGCCTCATCGCCGGCACCGTCGCCCTCCTCATCGGCCTCATCGGCAGCGGCGGTGGCGTCGCCGCCGCCTCGGTGCCGGCCAAGCCGCAGGCCCCCGCACCAACTGCGCCCAAAGCCCCCGCACCGGCCGGCCCCCAGGCCGTGGACCCCGGCTTCGGTCCCAACGTCCGGATTTTCGACCCCAGCATGCCCGTGGCCGAGATCCAGGCCGCCGTCGCTGCCATTGCGGCCCAGCAGGTCGACGACGAGATGGGTACCAACCGCTATTCCCTGCTGTTCAAGCCCGGCACCTACGGCAGCGCCGAGGAGCCCCTCATCGTTCAGGTGGGCTACTCCACCGAGGTAGCGGGCCTGGGCGCCTCACCCACGGATGTCACCATCAACGGCCGCGTCAACGTTTATAACCGGTGCCTGACCGCGGACAACTGCATCGCGCTGAACAACTTCTGGCGCTCGCTGTCCAACCTGACTATTAACGTCACAGCCCTCGACGGCTGCCGCGGCTCGGCCAACTTCTGGGCCGCCTCGCAGGCATCCCCCATGCGGCGGGTCAACGTCACCGGCGGCAATCTTTCCCTGATGGACTACTGCACAGCCGGGCCGCAGTTCGCCAGCGGCGGCTTCATCTCCGACTCGAAGACCGGCACCGTCATCAACGGCTCACAGCAGCAGTACTATGTGCGGGACAGCAACATCGACGGCTGGTCCAACGCCGTCTGGAACCAGGTCTTCTCCGGCGTCAACGGCGCCCCGGCGCAGTCCTTCCCCACTCCGCCGTACACCAACCTGGCCAGCACCCCGGTCAGCCGGGAGAAGCCCTACCTCACCGTCGACGCGGCGGGTCAGTACGGCGTCTTCGTTCCCGCCGTCCGCAAGGACTCCGCCGGCACCACATGGGAAAACGGTCCCACGGCGGGCCGCAGCATCGCACTGTCCGACTTCTTCGTGGCCAGGCCCACCGATTCGGTCAAGACCATCAATTCCCAGCTGGCGCGCGGCAAGAACCTGCTGCTCACCCCGGGGATCTACGACGTCGGCCAGAGCATCGAGGTCAAGCGTGCCAACACCGTCGTGCTCGGACTCGGCATGGCCACCCTCACTGCCGTCGACGGCGCCGTGCCGCTGACTGTCGCGGACGTCCCCGGCGTCGACATTGCCGGCGTAACCATAGATGCGGGCGAGGTGAACTCGCCCGCGCTGATGCGCATCGGCAAGGCCGCCAAGTACGGAAAACCCGCCAAGGCTGACGAATCCGGCAAGTCGGGCAATAACAGTGATGCCGCCAACCCCACCACGCTGCACGATGTGTTCTTCCGCATCGGCGGCCCGCACGTGGGCAAGGCCACTGTCAGCCTTGAGGTCAACAGTGATAACGTCCTCCTGGACCATATCTGGGCCTGGCGCGCGGACCACGGCAACCCAGGCAGCTTCGGTTGGACCGTCAGCACCGGACAGAACGGCGTCATCGTCAACGGCGACAACGTCACCGCCACCGGACTCTTCGTAGAGCACTACCAGCAGTACAACGTCATCTGGAACGGAGAGAACGGCAAGACCGTCTTCTTCCAGAACGAGCTGCCTTACGATGCACCCAACCAGGCCGCCTGGCAGCACGACGGCGTCCTGGGCTGGGCCGGCTACAAGGTTGCCGATTCGGTCAAGACCCACGAGCTCTGGGGCGGGGGCAGCTACGTCTATAACAACGTGGACCCCACGATCCACGCCACGCGGGGCTTTGAGGTGCCGGTCACACCCGGTGTGAAGCTCCACGGCCTGCTGACCGTCAACCTCGGCGCCGGGACCCTGGATCACGTCATCAACGACACCGGCGCGCCGGTGTCCGTCGACGCCGTCGGGGTGCCCAGCTACGTCGCCAACTTCGGCTGAAAAGCCCGGCGGGCGGGACCCACGGGCCCGCCCGCCGGACACGGCCCGCCGGACACGGCCGGCCGGACACGGCCGGGCCGACACAGCCGGGCCGACACAGCCGGGAAACGCACGTCCCCAAAACTAAGGTAAGGCGGCTACGCGCCAGTTACGCCCGAGTTCGGGAGGCTGCCGATGAGGGTGACAATCAGAGCCAGGTAAGCGATGAAGAACACCACCCACATGATAAACAGGCCGATCCCCACCCAGCCGAGCACCCGCCCTTCGGCCGCAGGAACGCCGAAGGCCTCGGCCTTCTTCGACCGGGATATCGCCAGCGGCCCGAACAGGATCCCCAGGCTGACGATCGCCAGGATTCCGAACACCGTGGCCAGCCGCGCGTGCCGCATGCCCTCCATGTACCAGCGCAGCTGCCCCATCGTCACTGGCTGCTGATCCGGGTGCTGATAGGCGTTTTGTGGTCCATACTCGCTGGTCGACATGGGTCCCCCTGGTCTTTTTTTTTGGTGCTCGCGATGGTTGCCGTCACAGCATATGGTGTTTAGCGGCACGCCACCCGCGGGAGAGCTGGGGCGGCATCAGCGCGTAACACTCGTCCGTCCAGCATCAAGGTGGACCATGATTGGCTGGTGGCTATCCCCGCTCCCGCTGTTCCACGCACCCTGACCTGCCGTGCGGTCCTGTTTGACATGGACGGCACGCTGGTTGATTCCACGCCCGTTGTGGAACAGGTCTGGAGTGAATTCGCGGCCCGGTACGGCCTCGACGCCGCCGAGATTCTGCGCACCTCCCACGGCGTGCAGGCCATCGACACTGTCCGCCGGTTCGCCCCTGCGGGTTCGGACCTCACAGCGCTTGCAGCCGAGCTCGGCGCCATGGAACGTGTCCGGACCGAGGGGATTCTGCCGCTGCCCGGGGCCGCGGAGCTCCTGAGTTTTCTTCCCGGCAACGCTGTGGCCCTGGTGACGTCGGCCGACCGGATCCTGGCAGACATCCGTATGGAAGCCGCCGGCCTGGCCATGCCCGCAACCGCTGTCACCGCCGACCTCATTACCCATGGCAAGCCGCATCCGGAAGGGTATCTGCGGGCGGCCGAACTGCTGGGGGTAGAGCCTGCGGACGCCCTCATCTTCGAGGATGCGCCTGCCGGGATCGCATCCGGGCTGGCTGCCGGCATCCGCACGGTGGGAGTGGGCCCGACTACCGGCCCGCTCCCCGACGGCGTGCTGCACATCAGGGACTACACTTCCGTCCGCGCCACCGTGCAAACGGACGACGCCGGATTCCGGACTATTTCCTTCCGGCTTTAGGGTTGACCAACGCTGCGTTCATTGTCAGCGCGGAAAAAGCGGGAAACGAATTTCGCGGGAGACAAACGACGCGCAGCCAACCCTGGCCCTCTACTTGGTGTCAAGGTCGCGCCGATGACGAAGGGTGATCGCCAACACGGACGCGGCAGCCCGGGCGTTCCGGCTCCGATTCCGCCGCAGCGACACTCGGCGGACTCAGTACGTGTAGAAGCCCTCGCCCGTCGCGACGCCGAGCTTGCCCTGGTCGATGTAGTTCTCCTTCAGGTACTGGGCGAATGCCCGGGACCCTGCGTCCGGGGAGGACGCGGAGATGTTGTACGCGGTACCCAGGCCAACGACGTCGAAGATCTGAAACGGTCCGCTCGGCGCCCCGGTGGCAATGCGCCAGGTCTTGTCGATCGTTTCCGGGCTGGCGACGCCCTGCAGCAGCAGGCCGGCGGCCGCATTCAGGAGCGGGACCAGAAGCGAGTTCAGGACGTAGCCGGCTTTCTCCTTCTTGATCTCGATCGGCTCCAGCCCGCTGTTCCGGGCGAACTCGACGACGGCGTCGAACACGGCCGGATCGGTTTCGGCGGTGCCCATCACCTCGGCGATGTTCTGCGCCCAGATGTTGTTGGCGTAGTGGATGGCAAGAAAACGGTCTGGACGGCCGGTGGAATCCTTGAGGTCGCTGGGCAGCAGGGTCGAGGAGTTCGTGGCGAAGATGGTCCTGGCGGGGGCCAGGTCCGCGAGCTTGCGGTACATGTCCCGCTTGAGCTCGAGCAGTTCGGGAACGGCCTCAATCACCAGATCTGCGTCGGCCACGGCGGCCCCGAGGTCAGCGCTGAGGCTCAGCTTGTCAAGGGCTGCCTCGGCCTGGCCCTCCGAGGCACCGGTGACCTGGGCCCGGTAGATGCCGGCGAGATGCGCGAAGCGGGCCCGGGCCTTGTCCAGGGCCGCGTCGTCAATGTCGTAAGCCGTAACGGCAAATCCGTGGAACGCGGCCTGGAAGGCGATTTGTGAGCCGAGCACTCCGGTACCGAGTACGGTCAGCGTCTTGATGTGGGGCATACGGGTTTTTCCTTTCGAGGCGGGCGCTACGGGCTGCCCGGGTGGACGGATCCGTAGATACTGCGGATCCAGATGGTCGATAACACGTCCAGGGCGCGGGACCCCGCGATGGCGGGACTCTCCTGGTTGAGGACCGCGGTGATCACCCGCTCATTCATCAGGTTGAGGCTCACTGCGAGGTCGTGGGCGTCAATGCCCCCGGGAGCGGCGCCCCGGGCTTGCTCTGACGTGATCACGTTGGTCGAAAAGTCGGCCCAGGACTGCATCGACTTGGACCAGAGCTTCCGCACCTCCTCGTTGCGGGAGCATCCAGCGATCGCGGCGGTGGCGACGCCGCGGTGGGACGTGAACACCTCGACGAACACGCCGATGGACCGGGTCCAGGCTCCCGCGGGATCACTGTCAAAATCCCGCGGCAGCTGGCCCACCCGGTATTCCACCTCGGTGATAACACGATCCAGGAGGGCCAGCAGCACCCCGTCTTTGGACGAGAAGTAAAAATAGAAGGTGGGACGGGAGATGCCGGCGCCGCGGGCCAGATCCTCGATCGAAATGTCATCAAAGCCCCGCTCGCCGAGGAGCGCCTCGGCCGTGACGAGGATGGCGTCCTGGCGCTCATCCCCCGAGATCCGTGCGCTACGTCTTCCTCGTTGAGCCATGCGCCCATCCTAGCCCGGGTTCTCGACACAGTGTTGACTCTGTCAACTTTAAGTCGATAGCTTGGCTTCATGAGCGAACACGTGGATGTGTTGATTGTTGGAGCCGGGCTGAGCGGCATAGGTTTCGCCAGCCGGCTGAAACGCGAGGTACCCGGAAAGACCTTTACGATCCTGGAGTCCCGCGGAGCGGTGGGAGGCACCTGGGATCTTTTCCGGTACCCGGGCATCCGCTCGGACAGCGACATGTTCACGCTCGGCTACTCCTTCCGGCCCTGGGCCGGAGCCAAGGCCATCGCCGACGGCGACTCAATCCGGGACTACATCGAAGCGACGGTCGCGGACGAGGGCCTGGCACCGCGGATCCGGCTGAACCACCGGGTGGTATCGGCCGAGTGGTCCAGCGACACCGCGCTGTGGACAGTCACGGCCGCCCGCACGGCCGGCGGCGAACACCGGCAGGACCATCCGGCGTCGACCGCCAATCCAGTCACATTTACCTGCTCGTTCCTGTCCGTCTGCTCGGGCTACTACCGCTATGACGAAGGCTTTACCCCGGCCATCGCGGGTGCCGACACTTTCGCCGGTTCGATCGTCCACCCGCAGCACTGGCCGGCCGGCCTCGATTACGACGGCAAGCAGGTGGTGATCATCGGCAGCGGGGCCACCGCGGTGACACTCGTCCCGTCGATGGCAAAGTCGGCTGCCAAAGTCACCATGCTGCAGCGCTCCCCCAGCTACATCGCGCCCGTCCCGTCCCGGGACCACCTGGCGGACCGCCTCCGGGGCAAGGTGCCCGCCCAACTGGCGTACGGCGTCGTACGGGCCAAGAACATTCTCTTTTCGATGTTCACCTACTAGCTCAGCCGACGCCGGCCGGAGACGATGAAGGCGATCCTCCGTAAGTCGGCCGTCGCCAAGCTGCCGGCGGGCTATGCGGTGGACACACATCTGGCCCCGTCGTATCAGCCGTGGGACCAGAGGGTCTGCGCCATCCCCAATGGGGACCTGTACCGCGCCATCAGCGCGGGCACTGCGGAGATCATGACCGACAGGATCTCGCGGATCACCCCGGAGGGGATCGACCTGGTCTCGGGCGGGTCGATTCCGGCCGACGTGATTGTCACAGCAACGGGACTGAACCTGCTGGTGATCGGCGGCATGACGCTGACCGTTGACGGCGAGCCGGTGGACGTAGGCAAGACCCTGACGTACAAGGGCATGATGCTCGACGGCGTCCCCAACTTTGCGCTCACCATCGGCTACACCAACGCGTCCTGGACCCTCAAAGCGGACCTGGTGGCCGGCTACATCTGCCGGCTGCTGAAGCACCTCGACCGCCGGGACCTGCACTGGGTGGCACCCCAAGCTCCCGCCGGCGCGGCGGACGCTGGGCTGACGTCCCTGATCGATCTGAAGGCCGGCTACATCCTGCGCGACGCCGGCCACCTGCCCAGGCAGGGCGCCGGCTCGCCGTGGCGGCTGCACCAGAACTATGTGCGCGACTTCGCCCTGCTCAGAGCCGGCAGGCTGACGGACCACGTCCGCTTCGGTCGCCGCGGGCAACAGGTGGCGGCGCCGGAGCCCGAAACTTCGGCGCCGGCCCAGGACCCGCTTTCCCTCCCCGGGACAGGGCACGTCGACGTCGGCGGCACGCGGTTGCGCTACCGGAAAACCGGCAGTGGAGATCCCGTGCTGCTCCTGCACGGCATTGGCCAGAGCCTGGAGGACTGGAACGAGCAGCACGAACGTCTCTCGGCACGCCACACCGTCTACAGCGTTGACCTGCCCGGCTTCGCATACTCCGAGCGCCTCTCCGGGCCGGCGACGTTGGCGAAGCTGGCGGCCGTCCTGCCCGCCTTCCTCGACGCCGTCGGGGTGCACCGGCCGCTGCCCGTGATGGGCAACTCGCTCGGCGGCGCCGTCGCCATGAGGTTCGCTGCCGACAATCCCAGCCGCGTCTCAGCCCTCGTTTTGGCCAACAGCGCCGGGTTCGGCCAGGAGGTTGCATTGGTCCTGCGCCTGCTCACGGTCAGGCCGCTGGCGGCATTGCTTATGCGTCCGGATGTGAAGGCTTCCCGCCGCACTGTCGAGTCGATCTTCTACGACAAGGAGCTGGTGACCGAAGCCCGTGTTGGTCATGCTTTCGCGTTGTCGCAACGGGCGGCCCACCGTCAAACAGTCGAAGAAATCGCCCGCGATCTCGGCACGATCTCCGGTATCAGGGCCGGCTGGCGGACCGCTCTGTTGGAGGCCTTGGCGCCTTTGGACATTCCGACGCTGGTGGTCTGGGGCGACCACGACCACGTCCTTCCCTTCAGCCACTTGAAGGCGGCCGCCGCGGCGTTGCCCCGTTCCGAGTCGTACGTATTCTCGAAGACGGGCCACATGCCGCAGATCGAACGGCCCGACGAGTTCGCCGCAGTGGTTGAGGAGTTCCTGTCCCGGGTCATGGCGGGGCGGCTGGCGGCCGGCGTCTAACCCGGCCACACTGCCTCGGCCACACTGCCTGGATGGGCCGAGGCTAGCTGAACGGAGCGCCGACGGCGGGTCCGGCCGCCGCGGCAGCCGAGTCCGCCGTCGTCGACAAGTGCACGCCCCGGGTGCCCTGCGGCCAGGCAGCGCAACGCTAACGGACCTGGAACACCGCCACCGTGCGGGCGGGGACGGTGAAGGTCCCGGTCGCCGAATCGTGGGTGGCCTTCTTGACCACCGGATCGATGCCCCCGGACTGTACCGGGTGCAGGGTATAAGCGGCCCCCGTTGTCCCGGCAACAGTCTGGCTGACAGGCTCATCGGCGGCGTTGAACACCACCACCAGCCCGCGCAGGTCCTTGTCCACGTCCGGGCCCACGGTATCGTCGATGCGCATTACCACTACGCCCGGCGCCTGTTCGGGGCCGCCGGCAGGGAAGGACACCTTTTGCTGCACGAGGCTGGCTTCGCCCAAGTGGAACAACGGCGTGCTCTTGCGGATCTGCAGCAGCTCAGCGGCCCGGCCGCGCGCTTCGGCAATCTCAGCGGAGGCAGGCTTCTGCGCGGGGTCTGCAAGCAGCGGGCGCATGTAGTTGTACTTGTCTTCGTTGTCAGCCTTGGGCGGCAACCCGCGGCCGAAGCCGTTGGTGACGTCCGTGTGGTCCAGGATGTTGAACCAGTCGCCCGAGTCGTAACTGTTGCGGTCCAGTGACTTGCTGCGCAGCGATTCGCCTCCCGCGTGCCAGAAGGAGATGCCCTGGCTGAAGGCCGTGGTGCTGAGGGAAAGGGTCTGCATCCGGGTCCGGTCAGCCATCACCGTGTCCTGCGGCAGTTTGAGGGCGAGGGAATCGAAGAGCGTCTCATTGTCGTGGGCCTCGACGTAGCTGACGGCTTCCTGCGGATCGCTGGTGTAGCCGGCGGGGGCGCCGTTGTACGGCACGTCCGCCCCGGTGACGGGGGCTCCGGTGCGGTCAACGAAGGAGTAGTCCTTCAGGTTGCCGGTCAGGCCTACCTTGACCAGGTCCTGGGCAAGGAGGAGGGCCGTTTTTTGCTGTTCCGGGGTGCCGTTGGCCGGCGAACTGTTGGGGTCCGTGAACAGGCCGGACCCGAAGCCCTGGACCCGCGGATCAGGATCAAAAGGACCGCCCCCGCGGACAGCATCGCGCAGGCGGTCGTTAAATGTGCCGATGCCGGTTCCGGCCATGTTGGCCTGGGTGGCCTGGACAAAACGGGCGTTGTCCGCCACTTCACCGAAGTTCCAGCCTTCGCCGTACAGGGTGATGTTCTTGCCGTCGACGCCGTCCTTGGCCGGCGTCAGCTCGTCGAGGGCCGCCCGGACGTCCAACAAGTTCTGTTTGGAGTGATGGCCCATGAGGTCAAACCGGAAGCCGTCCAGCTTGTAGGTCTTGGCAAGTGTCACCAGGGAATCGATCATGAGCTTGCCCATCATCGCGTTCTCAGTGGCCGTATTGGCGCAGCAGGTCGATGTTTCAAGGGATCCGGTGGCGGCGTTCAGGCGGTGGTAGTACCCGGGAACAATCCGGTCAAGGTTGTTGCTCCCGGACTGGCCTGCACTCGACGTGTGGTTGTAGACGACGTCCTGGATGACGCGCGCTCCGGCGGTGTTCAGCGCGGCCACCATCTCGCGGAATTCGGTGATCCTGGCTGTCCCGTCCGGGTTGGTGGCGTACGAGCCCTCAGGCGCCGTGTAGTGCAGCGGATCGTAGCCCCAGTTGAACCCGTCCTTAGCCGCGGTCTTTCCCACGCAGGACTGCTGTTCCCCCGAATCTGCGGGTAGGGCGGCGAGGTCACAGGCCGGTTCGAGCCGGTCGCTGCGCCTTTCCTCGATGGTGCCGATGTCATTGACTGGCAGCAGGTGGACTGCGTTCATCCCGGCCTCAGTCAACTCCCGGAGGCGCCGCATGCCGTTGCTGTCGGAATCGGTAAAGGCCTTGTAGGTGCCGCGGTGCGCCTCCGGAACGGACTCGTCCGTGATGGAGAAGTCACGGACCTGCAGCTCGTAGAGGGAGAGGTCCTCCGGCTTGCTGAGCGCCGGCTTCTGCAGCTTCTTCCAGCCAGCGGGGGCCAGGGATTTGTCCTCCACGTCAACGAAAAGGCTGCGCTCGGATTTGGCGGAGAGGCCCACACTGTAGGGATCGGTGACCAGGTTCCGCTCAACCTTGCCGGTTTCCGGCACAAAGACCTCCACCTCGTACAGGTAGTATGCGCCCTTCCAGTCTTTGTCCCCGGTCATGGACCAGACGCCGTCCTTGCCAGGTTCCATAGTCCGGCTGGATACAGGATCGCCGGCTGAACCGGAAGCGTAAGTGTGGACGGTGACGCTGCGCGCTGTAGGCGCCCACAGGGAAAGCTCTGGCCGGTTACCCTTCCACCTCAGTCCGAGTTCCTGCTCCGCTGCGCCCCGGTAAAGCGTGTCCAGGACCCCGGGGACCTGGACTCCGGTGGCGGCTGTGACCTTGCCGTCCGCCCCGACAGCGGCGACGATCAACTGACCCTTGAGCAATTCTCTGGCGCGCAGGCTGTCACCTTCCGCCAGCCGAAAGGCGGCGAAGTCCCCCAGATGGGGATACTTGGCTGCCAGACCGGCGTCCAGCGCGTCGCCGGTCTTTTCCAGCGCTGTGTAGCTTCCGCCGGTGACCCGTCCGTCGGCCACGGCCATGCCGCCATCGGGGGCACTGTAAAGCCGGTAGGTGGTGCCTTCGGCCGCAGGCGCCTGCCAGGCGATGGTGTCCGCCGACAGCCAGTGCGATCCTGCCTCAGCCGCGGGCGCATCAGGGACGTCGTCACTGAGAGTGTGGCTGGCGTGGTCGTAGGTGAAAGTTACGGGCCCGCCGGGGGCACTGAGCACGACGTCGCCACCCCCGGCTGCTCCGCCTGCACCGTAGTTTTCATCCCACGAATTGTTGATGGCGACCTTCATGCCGTAGGTGCCCGCCGGGATATCGAACGTGGCGCGGTAGAGCGATGCGGAGCCCTCTACGGGTTGCAGCTTGCTGGCTGCGCAGTCCGGCTGCCAGTCTTTTGTGCAGCCGATTTCGGATTGCAGCGAGCCGACCAGCACCACGGCCTGGGGCGCGGCGGTGTGGTCTGCAAACGCGGGGAGGGCCAGCCCTCCCAATGCCAATGGAGTGGCGCAGGCTGCCACCAGGGCAGCCACGAGTTTTCTGTTGAGGGCAGCTGGGGGCCCGAGAAGTGTGGAGCGGTGAGTCATGGAAGACCTTCCTTGAATACGCCCCGGCCGGCAGCGGTGAGGGGCGGGGGTATCCACGAGCCTAGGTTCCCTTTCTCGAGCACGTCAATGATTTGCTGAAAATTTCATGCTTTCTTTTCATGTTGTGATCATCTGCTATTCCGTACACTGGGAAGCACCATAGCTTCCGGACAGCTGTTCCGGCGAAGGAGCAACATGAGCATGACCCGGGGCGGGGCGGAACCTGCCGCAGCCGAACGTCCAAAACTGGAAGACCTTGCACGGAAGGTCGGCGTCAGCATCGCCACTGTGTCCCGGGTGGTCAACGGCCGAAAGGGGGTTTCACGGGAGGTGCGCCAGGCAGTCCTCGCTGCAATGGACGACCTGGGCTACGAGCGCCCCGACCGCGCCCGGAGCGCCACCCGGGGGCAAGTGGGGATCGTTGTCCCGGACCTGACCAATCCGATCTTTCCGGCCATCGCCCAGGCTGTGGTCTCCCTTCTCTCCCAGGAGGACTTCATGCCCGTGATCTGTGCCTTGCCGGGCGGAGGACGCACAGAGGACGAGTACATCGAGATGCTCGTGGCGCAGGGGGCATCCGGCATCATTTTCATCTGCAGCGCCCACGCCGATTGCCAGGCCAGCCTGGAGCGCTATCACCGTTTGCGCGGGCGGGGCATCCCCTACGTATTGGTTAACGGCCCCCGCCCGGAACTTGGGGCAGCCTCGGTGTCCAACGACGACGCCGGCGCGATCCGCACCGCGGTCCAGCATCTCGCCAGCCTGGGGCACCGGAACGTGGGGCTGGCCATCGGCCCGCACCGCTTCATTCCCAGCCGGCAGAAGCTGGCCGGATTCCGCATCGCACTCGCCGAGTTCCTGGATATTGACAACCCTGAACCCCATACAGCAACCAGCATGTTCACGGTGGAAGGCGGCCAGAGCGCGGCCAATGAACTCCTCGACTCCGGCCACACGGCGATTGTGTGTGGTTCGGACGTGATGGCGCTGGGAGCCATCCGCGCAGCGCGGGCCAGGGGGCTGCGTGTGCCCGAGGACGTGTCAATCGTCGGCTTCGATGACTCCACGCTGATGGCCCTCACCAATCCGCCGCTGACAACACTCCGCCAGCCTGCCGCCGCCATTGCGCACGCTGCCGTCCATGCCCTCGCTGCCGACATGGCCGGCGAACACTCCAGCCGCTCGCCGGTAGTTCTCTCGTCAGACCTTGTGCTGCGCGGGTCTACCGGTCCTGCGACAACACCTTCAGGCCCGCCGCGCAGCCGGTGATCCCCGGCAATGAAAGAGTACCTATTAGAACGCTGAAGGAAGACCTCAGGAGGATCGGTCCTTCTCGGGGATAGTCGAGGCCACGGGCATTACCCGCTTCGGCTGACTGTATAATTTGAGGATGCCGATCACGCGCCTCAATCGAGGCCTCCATGCCCTGCAGTCCCCGCTCGAGCAGTGCGGGAGCGGTCTGTGAGCGGCGGTCTCGTCGCCCTGCTGGATGACGTCGCAGCTCTGGTCCGCATAGCAGCCGCCTCGGTGGACGACGTCGCTGCCGGAGCAGCGAAGGCGGGAGCCAAGGCCGCCGGTGTGGTGATCGACGACGCCGCCGTCACCCCGCAGTACGTGTCGGGGGCGGACCCGTCCCGCGAACTGCCGATGATCAAGCGGATCTTCTGGGGCTCGCTCCGGAACAAGCTGCTGATCATCCTGCCGGCACTGCTGCTCGTCAGCGCCTTCGTCCCGGGTGCCATCCCGTTCATCCTTATGCTCGGCGGCACCTACCTCTGCTACGAGGGCGCCGAAAAAGTCTGGCACAAGTTCCGCGGCCACCACGCGGACGAAGAGGCGCCGGCGGTCGAACGGGGTCCGGAGGCGGAGGCTAAGGTCACCAAGGGCGCCATCACCACCGACTTCATCCTGTCCTGCGAGATTATGGTCATCTCGTTGAACGAGGTGACCGATGAGTCTTTGTTGGTCCGGGCGCTCATCCTGGCCGTCGTCGCGGTCCTGATCACGGTGCTCGTTTACGGTGCCGTCGCACTCATTGTCAAGATGGACGACTTCGGCCTGCACCTGGCCTCTAAGGACTCCGCTGGCTCCCAGCGCTTCGGCGAGCTGCTCGTCAGGGGGATGCCCTCAGTGCTCGCCGCAATAACCCTCGTCGGGACGATCGCCATGCTTTGGGTCGGTGGCCACATCATGCTGCAGGGGGCATATGACCTCGGCTGGCACGTGCCGTATGACCTTGTCCATGTCCTCGAAGCCCCATTCGCAGGGATCCCCGTGGCGGGCGGCTTCCTGGCCTGGCTCGTGAACACCCTGTGCTCGGCCGTCCTCGGACTCGCTTGGGGCCTCGTCGTCATGGCTATCGTGGGCCCGCTGCTGAAAGTGCTGTCGTTCGGCAAAAAGACGGGCGGGCACGGCGCGGACGACGTCCGCACCGAAGTCGCCGGCTCTCATCCGGCGAAACATACCTCCGATCCCGCTTCTTAGCTCAGACTTCTATACGACGACCCACGTGGCAGCGGCGGCTGCGGATTACTCCGGGGATCTGGGTACCAAAGCAGGACGCACCTACCCCGGGATCTGGATTCGTGCGGCTTCCTGCGTCAGCGGGGTGGAGATCTTTGCTGTTGACGCACCGGGGGCGATGTCGAAGGCAAGGAATCCCCGCGCCTTGTCACCCGGCAGAATGTTGCCCGAGGCCAGCTGCTTGTCCGTGAAGAGGCTCAGATAGGCTTTGCGCCCATTCGCGTCCTTCAGAACAGCCGAGACAATCGTGATCTCCGCGACGTCGCCGTTGCCCATCTTGACGCTGAACGGAGCGCCGACGGCGGGTCCGGCAGCTACCGTCGGAGCGGGCGCTGCAGGTGCCGAAGACACACGCTGAGAATCTGTTGGAGAAGGCCGGCGTGTAGTTGTGCAACGCGCTGCACAACTAGCCAAGAAGAGGGATGCCAATTGTGCAAGCGCCGCTTGCACAATTTGGACGGGCCCTTTCTCAATCTTGCGAGCGGCACTTGCAAAATTGGCCCGTCGCGAAGCCGTTCCATCATTTGCAGGGGGCAGTTGCAGCAGTTGGCGGCCGCCCACGGCCTGGGCGTCCGACATTGGCCACCGGTCATGTGGCAAAACCTAGGTCGAATTGAATCGTGCAGCAGTCCGCTGCACAATTTCCATTGAGGCGCGTGCCGATGTTGCAGACTGCGTCTGCAACATCGCTTTGACCGTTATGCCCCGCGGGTCCTGGCTGACATCGCCCGCAAACTCGTCACTGAACGCTGGCGAGACCAAGGGCGCCCCGCAGCATAGTGTCGTCAACGGTTGGTACTCTAACGCCGTTGCCGTGGTGCAGGCAGCCCAGAACTGCTACATCGCGGGAAGTTCCATGCGGAATGGAAACCTGCTGGTCCTTATTGGTCTGGGAGTTGCCGGCGAACTGATTGTCCGTGGAATGGAGCGGGCACGCCGACAGCGACCGTCGCCGCCCCCTGACCGGCTACTTGGCGTACACATCACGCCGATGACCAAGGGTGACAACAACCACCAGCAGGATATCGTCTTGGATAGTGTAAATGATCCGATAGTCGCCAACACGGACCCGGAAGCCCGGGCGTCCGCTCAGGGCGAGCGCTTTGGGCGGCCGGGGATCGGACCCAAGGAGTGCGATGCCGCCGTGGATACGATCACGGTCCTGGGGGTGGATTTGTCTGAGAGCGCGAAGGGCCGCTGGACGTAGCTCAATCCGGTAGTTCGTCATACCCAGCCGAGGTCGACCTTCACCTGTGCCCAGGGGATGTTCGCTCCCTCCTCAGCCATGGCCGCATCGAAGGCTGCGATGTCCTCGACTTCTTCCAGAGCTGCCAGCATCTGCTCGTAGCGCTCCGGCGATACCAAAACCGCTGCCCGACGCCCCCGGCGCTCGATGAATACCGGCTCCAATTCGGCCACGGCGATGAGCTCTGGCAGATGGGATCGCGCGTCCGTGATGTTGATAGTCGACATTCCACTAATGTACACCTAAGAAAATCAGGTGTACATGAAAGGTCCTGCCTGCGAAGCCCTACACCGGTCTCGATAGACCGGGACAAGCCGAGCAGCAGCGCCTGTCGGGCGTCTGCGTAGACCCCGGTATCCTCGTGATCATGACTGAAAGCCCGCAACTGGTGAACCGAGCACGCGATTGGATCGCAAAGGCCCGTTCATTTCACGACCAACAGCTCACCACGCACCGCAGGGTGAGGCGCCTTGGAAAGACCCGCCTGACATTCACCACAGGCGAAGCCATAACCAACTTGAGCGCCTTTTTTGTTGCCGGATCGACAGGGTCAGCGGGCCTACCAAATTGGGCTGTCTTGGGTCTTTTGCTCGTGGGCTTCTTGGGAGGCAAGTACCTGTTCCCTATCCCGGACAGCAGCATCGCCAGCCGAAGAGGCCCCGCCGATGTGGTCAGCAAGGGCGCTGCGAACCTCGACAGTCTGACACCGGAGGAGATCCGGGCCCACGAGAACAACATGGTTTTGAAGCACCGGCTTAAGAGCCCCGTAGGGCTGGGCACGGCACAGGCGCTGCAACGCCAGCGCGAGGCGGCCCGGACAGCGGAACAGGCCGCCGGCATGGCCGCTGGGAACCTGACCGGGCTGTCATTGGTTGACGCTCAGGCCTACAGCGCAGCGACCGCACAGCATGAGCTCCTCGAGAGCCGGTGGCTTGCCTATGAGGTTGACCCGCACCTGCAGTTCGATTTTCCGGCAATGTCCGATACTGCCTTCCCGGCTACCGCGGCCATGACCAAGGCAAGGCGGAAGGCCGACCAGGCAAAGTCAAACGGCCACACGGCGGAATACCAGTCCGCCGTGGCGGCGTTCGGCGAGGCCCTGACCGTAGCTGAAGCCGCCGCAGGAGTGCCCCAGAGATAGGCCACCGAACTATCGCCGCAATTCCCACTGCACGTTCTGCGGGCGAGGACATGACAATCCGGCAATTATTGGCTACATTTCAGGGGAGTTTATAGCCAAACTTTCGGCTAGAATCGGGACATGAAAACTGTCCCGCTGAGTGAGGCCAAAGACAAACTCTCCGCTTTGGTCGAGGAGGCGGACCGAACCCATGAAATCATCCAGATCACTCGGCACGGGCACCCGTCGGCCGTGTTGATGTCGGCCGACGATTTGGAGTCCCTTCAAGAAACAATCCATTGGCTATCGCAGCCTGGCATCAGGGAAGACATAGAGCAGGCCAAACGCGACATCGCGGAAGGCAACACGGTCAGCGGCGATGACCTCCGCCGCGAGTCTGGACTTCCGCCAAGGTGAGCGCAGCAGCATCGGATGACCGAAGTCCTTGGATGGTCGAAGCCACCAGCCCCGCGCTGAAGGGATTTCGCCGGGTGCCGGAGAAAGCTGCCGCCGCAATCATAGAGTTCGTTGCCGGAGCGATGGCTGACAATCCTCGGAGGCTCAGCAAGCCGCTCACCAATGAACTTCTGGGCCTGCGTACTGCACGCCGTGGTGATTACCGCGTCCTATTCACACTCGATCCTGAAGCGCACACCCTGTATGTTCATCGGATCGAACACCGATCCGATGTTTGCAAGCCGCGCTGACCAGATTCCGGTAGCCGGGGTTGATCATGCTCAAAGGGCCCGGGCTCCAAAGCACGGATCCCCGCCATGAGTCGAAGAGCCAGCAGCCAACTTGCAGCCTCCGTGAGATTACGATCTACCTGGACTATTCGATATGGCTTGACCGCACTCTTTCCTCCCGCCTCCTGGAAGTGTCCTGATCCTATGCGCCAATTTTGGCCACAGCCGGCACTTTTCAATGATTCGGCATATTAGGGCTAGCGCGGCATGACGTCGATCTGCAGGAACGCGCACGTATTCACGAGCCAGTCAAAGCCGAGGCCGGAAGCGAACATCATGCCGCTGCCCGGGACCAAGGCAAGATCAGCCTCCCCGACCCGGTCACCGAACAGCATGTACGCCTTGGCGCTGTTGTCCCGCTTGGACATCCAGCCGATCCCGTCATACCCGGCCGTGTGCGCTGCCTCAGCCCACTTGCGGGTCTGGGGGTAATTCATCTCCGGCGTATCCGTCAGCTGGTTGGCCTCCACGCCCAAGCGACGGGTGAGGCCCAGTCCGTAAAACTCGGCGATCTTGAGCGGTCGCGTGATTTCCAGGCCTACCAGGACGGAGTCCTGGTAGGTTGGCCGGCGTAGCAGTCCCCTGGCGCCGATGGGGATGTTCTTCAGTAGTGTTTCGGCGACTGCCGCTTCCCGCGTTTCCGCAAGGTAAAGGACGGGCACCATCGGGTCACCGAAGAAATGGAAGCGTCCGGGCCCGTTCGGTCCGGGATTGAATTCGGCGGGCCGGAAGCGATTTGCGTGCACACGCTGGAAGACGGCCCCGGCAGCGAGGACAGCTTCGGTCGGGAGGAACGGGGTGGGTGGGTCAGGTGTCTCCGGTGCCGTCACCAGATGGCACCGAATTCGGTACGGGCAGCAGCCAGCAGCCGATCCGGGTCATTGAGGTGATCCGCCGGGCGGTCCTGTTCAGCGAACATCGACGATGGCGCGGCCAGCCACAGGACCAAGTCTTCGTCCGTGGTCTCCAGGTCCCGTGCCACCGCGATCAGCTGCGGGATGACCGGCAGGACCGATCCCTTGGCCAGGTCGAATTGGAACTTTGGGAAACGGGCAGCGTGCCGGCGTGTGTAGCCGAGCAGCTTCCCGGCGGCGCGCTGCGATGAGGCGAAGTTCCGATTGGTGGGCTTGGCACCCAGGAGTTCCGCAGCCTCGGCGCTGGTGAGCGAGGGCAGCTCCCGTTCAATCTTCCGCCACCAGTTCTCTTCCGCCTGAAGGCTGCGGGCCAGCTCAGGCGACACCGGCTCCGGATTGGACGCCATTGCCGAACCTAGCGCGGCAATGCTTCGTTCCTCGCTGAGTACGCGCAGGAGCGTACTCGTCTCGACCACCAGGGCTTTTGTTCTAAAGACGGCCGTGCGCGGCGCAGGAGAGGCGTCCTTCGTTGTCACAAACGTGCTTGTTGCTCCCGACCTGTATATTCCCGTGGCCGCCTGCTTGCCGCGCTTCACGAGCAACGCCTTGCGTCGCGATGTTGCCATCCCAGCTACCCTCCCAATGACATCTGTTACACCTCATGCTAGCGCGTAACTTGTCACTGCGTAAGGTCGGGCGGCTACCGGGAGGACCATGGCCGGGGCCTCCTCCACGAGGATGATCTCGCGGATCGGTGCCGGTCCGGCGGCGGGCGTGCGCTGGCATTCGTGCTCACAGCGGTCAGATCGCGGACACGAGCCCTGCTGATCGAAGCGACACGCCCTAGCAGCAGCTCACGCTTTGATCGCGGCCCACGCCTCAAGGGCGTCCGCTATTCGGAACAGCTCTTCGTGCAATTGAGACTCAAAGCTGAAGAAATCATGACCCGGGAAACACGCGTCGACAAGCCCGTATAGGAGGATATCGAGGCGCAGTACGTCCAAAGCGATGCGGCTGTCGACTCCATAATGCATCAAGGTGTTGCGGAAGGGTCTATTATCATCGCCGCACAAGTCCGTTGCGATGTCGCTGTTATGGATCGCCTTCAATTTCTCCAAGGCGTCTCGAGTCACCACAGATTCCATGTCGCGACATATTTTCTGGAGACTACGGAGGACGGTGTAGACCGTCAGATACTCCATTTTGACTATCGTCTGCCGGGAGGCGTCTGTGCGGTCTTGCCGAAGAACGAACCGCAGAAAATTGAGCATGGACAGCAACACCGCCAGAAGTCCGGTCACATCGGGATCGGACACGCCTGGGCAGGCGTTGGCGTAGACCCGACTGGATCTGCGGTTTCGTTCGGACATGAGACCGTCGTCAACCGCGTCAAGAAAGGAGAAACTAGGCATATCCATCTCAAGATCCCATGCGCGACAAGCAGATGACATGAATGCCGTGTAAATCTGAGCCGGTTCGGTGAAGTCTGCTTTCCCGTATTTAGCCTTCGTATATACGTCCGCAATTTCATGTCCGAGCCGTGTGCGGTGTTCTCGAAGAACTTTCGGCTATGCCGTGAGTCTGCGATCCGTCCCAGATAGCGGGCATCTGCCAGTTCCGCCAGATCGGCGCCCTGCATCTTTATCCAACGCCTGCCCTCATGCACAAACAAGGAGAGCCCGATCCGCACCCCGCAAAAGCCCTGCACCCCGAAGGGTGCAGGGCCGTTCTGTCTAAGCGAAGACGGTCTTTTCGACCTTCCACTGCATCAGCCTCGGGTAGACCCAGAAGGTGTAGATGCCAAGCGTGATGATGCTCAGGAGCGCCCATTTGATCCACAGCCCGAAGATGCCCCATCCGGTGCCGACGAACATAAGCTGCCGGCCGTGAAGGTAGGTGTTCTTGGCCCGCCACCGCTCAACGAGGACCAGGGCGAACGGATAGCAGATCCCAATCGTGCAGATCGTAATCAGGACGCCGAGGATCTGGGTTCCGAACCAGGAAGCAGCCCCGCCACGAAACTGATAGATCTGTACCCCAGTGACGGCCCCGGCACCGGTGGCCGCCATGGTTCCGGAGTCTGCGACGGGCATCTGCCCATACGCCGAAACGTGCTCTTTGTTGATGCTCAAGGAATCCCCCAATAGATAAAGCGAAAGTGAACAGTTGAACTGTAAGCGTTGCGAGGGAGCCGGGCACCCCCGGACACGGCTCCTCAGCCGCACTACCCCGGGATCTGGATCCGTGCGGCTTCCTGCATCAGCGGGGTGGAGATCATTACTGTCGAGGCACCGGGCGCGATGTCGAATGCAATGAATCCTCGAGTCTTGTCACCCGGCAGAACGTCGCCGGAGCCAAGCTGGTTGTCCGCGAAGAGGCTCAGATCGGCTTTGCGCCCAGTGGAGTCCTTGGCAGAGAAGTAGAACGGGTTGGAGCTGGTCTTGCCCGTCTCCGTTTCCCACAGGACATCCAGGAGCAGGTAACTTCCACTCTTTGGTGCCGTGGCAAAAGCCGTGGTGGCGACAGCGTCCGTTCGCACGGCCGAGACAATCGTGATCTTCGCGACGTTGCCGTTGCCCATCTTGACGCTGAACGGGGCGCCGACGGCGGGTCCGGCCGGCGCCGCCGGTGGCGCTGCGGGGGCAGCGGGGGCAGCGGGCGCTGCAGACTGTACAGCAGCTGCCGAAGTGGTAGCCGCAGGAGCCGACGACGACGGCGCCGCGGCGGGGCTCACGTCACTGGCCTGCTTGGAGCCCCCGGAGCAGGAGCCCAGGGCGATTCCCAGCACCAGGACTCCGGCCGGGATGAGGAAGCGCTTCTTCTTGAAGAACGGCCGCGGCTGAGACGCTGCAATCGCAGCGGTCAAGGGCTGTTCCGAGACTTCGTGGGACATGTGATGCCTTTCCAAGGGTGAATGAATGATGTGAGGTGTGAGACTGCTACTGCTTTTCCCATTTGCCGCAGCGGCTGGACTTGAAGTCCTGCCCGCCGGAGAGCGCAACTGAGGGCCGGCCGCCGCCGGGGAGATCGTTGTCAATGATGTTGCTGCCGTTGCTGCCCGTGGCGTAGATGCCCCAGTAGCAGGAGGAGCCGACGTCGGCCGCCGCCCGGTAGGTGCCGGCCTCGATGTCCTTACCCACGGTCCAGGTGCCGTCCCCGATGGTGTTGGCCGCCTTCGTCTTCTCAGCACCGGTCACGGCCTCTTCGCGCTTCTTGACGGCCGCATCAGCAGTCTTGACGGCTGCATCTGCCTTGCCAGCCTCGGTTTCCCGTGCCGCGACCTTCGCTTCGCGGGCGGCAATGCCGTTCTGCAGCGTGTCGTATTTCGATTTCATCGACTCGTAGCTTGATTTAGCCGAGTCACGATCCGACTCCACGGCCGACTTCTCCCCCGCCAATGCCACGTAGGCGTCGCTGGACTTGGGGTCCGGCAGCGTAGTGCCGACGGCGGTCGCACCCGCCAGCAGTGCCACGGCGGCTGCGACGGTGAAGATCCGCCGCTTCCGTCCCGGTTTAGCCTTTTCGCTGGCCGGCCGGGCCTCGCCCAGCACGTCTGTGATGTGCGGTCCCGCCGGTTCGGTCGTGTCGGTGTTGACCATGTTCTCTTCCTCTGTTGTCGGATCGCTGCTGATCGGCGGCGGGATACCGATCCCCCAATGCGTGGTTCCCCGCCGCCGTCGCAGCTCCGGAGGATTCCCTCGTCGCTGCAGAATCGAAGCTACGGTGGCCCCGTACCGTCCGAACTAAACAACACTGATAACCCCCCTTATCGAAACCTCCGCACTAAAGTCACAGCGCCCCGTTAGGCTGGGGGTCGACGTCGTAAGGAGGCGCACATGAACGAAGCAGCAGCCCTGCGTATGACCCTTTCGGACGTCGCCGCCCTGGCTCAAGTCCAGCGCCCCGTCGTGTCCATGTGGCGCAAACGCAGCATCGGATCGGCTCACCCGTTTCCACAGCCCGCAGCGCTCGAAGGCGGCCGTGAACTGTTCGACGCCTGCCATGTCGCCAGCTGGCTGGACGCCACCGGACGCGGCAACAACCCGGAGGCCGCCAGCGACACCGCCGCCTTCACCCGGATGCCCCGCACCACAGCCAGCGACAGCCCGGAAAACACCCTGGCCGCCCTCACCGCCCTGCTGACCCTTAAAGCGATGACCGGCAAGACGGTTGGGCAGCTGAGCCGGGATGAGCTGCTGGACCTAGCGGACGAGTGCGATCCTGATGACTCGTTTCTCTACGCCGAGCTTGAGGCCCAGGGCCCGTCCTTTGCCTCCGCTGCAGCGTTCGCAGACCGGCTGGTCGATAGCGCCTACAACGCGGCCGCTGCCTTCGAGCAACTGCTGGCGGCCCGGTTCCGGGTGGGGCTCCGCGAGCATTCGGATACCGCCCTTACCGAATCCGCCGTGGGGCTGATTTCAGCGGCCGCCGTCGAGCTCGCCGCGACCCTCGGCGGGAACGCCGTGTTTGCCGACTCCACCCGTGGCGGCAGCGATCTGCTGATGGGCGTCGTGCACGCTGCCGGCGAGAGTGCCCCCGTCACGTTTTTGACAGCGGACGACGACGGCGGCGCCGCCCGACTGGTGCGCCGCCGCCTCCGCGTGCATGGCGTGAACGGTGGACAGATCCGGGTGGATTCCAGCGGCGAGTTCGCCGTCCACGGACCCGTGGTCCATGTGGCGCAATATCCGTCCCCGGGTCAGCCGGGCATGGACGCACCCCAGATTCTCGCGGCGCTGGAACACCTGGTCCTGCAGATGGATGATCAGCAGCGGGCGGTCATCATCGCCCCCGCACGGGTTCTCTCCGATGTGCCGCCGGAAGCCGGCGCGGCGAGTATCCGTTCGGGACTGCTGCGCACCGGCCGGGTGCGCGCCATCGTCCGGCTGCCGCAGGGACTCCTGCGTTCCAAGCCCCGAGAAGCCCAGGCACTGTGGGTCCTGGGACCGGCCTTCGCCGAGGTTCCTATTGCCGAGCGGTGGACCATGGTGGCTGACGTGAGCACCCGGGACCTCACAGAAGACGTCCGCCAGGACCTCATCAGCGATATCGTCGCGTCCATGGGTGACCGCGCCACCCTCCGCGCCCACTCCTTCCGCTTCGCCCGGCTGGTGCAGACCCGTGTGCTGCTGGCCGGCAGGGGGTCCTTGGTGGCGGTGACATCCCGCGGTCCGGCGCTGACTGCCGACGGCGCCGGCGCCGCTCTTCGAGGGGAGCACCTCGTGCGCCTGCTGCGAACCGGCGGACCGGAAAACATCGGCAACGTGGGGGTCCTTCCGGGCGATTCGAAGGTGAAGGCGCAGCCCGCCTCCGTCCAGGAACTGATGACCGCCGGCACCCTCAGCTACCGCAAGGGCAACCGGCTGGCGGACGCTCACCTGACCGCCGCGTCCGGAACCAGGGTCATCGGCCCGGCGGATCTGCTCCAGCCGGACACCGCACCGTCCCGGTACATCAGCTTGCTGGAGTTCGCCGCCAGCAACCCCGGGGGCCGGCTCACCGAGCCGGGCGACGTCGTGTTCTGCACCAGCCCGCGGCCGGCGGCCATGGTCGACGCCGACGGCGGCTGCGCCGTCGTGTTCCCCGCGAGGGTGCTGCGGATCGAAGCCGGTGACCCCGGCGGGCTGCTGCCCGACGTCGTCGCCGCGGACATCAACGCATTGTCCGGCAGGGACAAGGACTGGCGGCACTGGCAGCTGCGCCGCGTGCCGGACGCCCAGCGTAAGAAGCTTGCCGAAACGCTGTCCCGGCTGCAACACGGGCAGCACCTGGCCCGCGAACGCCTCAAGCGGCTGGAGGAACTCGCTACCCTGATTACGGACGGCGTAGCGGGCGGAAGCCTCACCCTGACAGAGCCGGGCACAACGCTCGCCGAACCACAGACCGAAGGAACTACGTAATGCCCGCCGCAAAGAGAAGTACAGCACTGAAGGTGGACCTCGCCCCGTCCACCATGAAGGAACTCAAGGACACCCTCTGGAAGGCCGCGGACAAACTGCGCGGTTCCATGGATGCCTCCCAGTACAAGGACGTGATCCTGGGCATGGTGTTCCTGAAGTACGTCTCGGACGCGTTCGAGGAGCGCCAGGGGCAGATCCAAGCCGAGCTGGAAGCGGACGGGCTCAATGAGGAGCAGATCGCCCAGCTGATCGACGATGTGGACGAGTACACCGGCCGCGGCGTGTTCTGGGTGTCCGAGCGCGCCCGCTGGACCTACCTGGCGGAGAACGCCAAGGGCCTCTCCGCGATGGACGGCGCCGAGCCCAAGCAGATCGGGCAGCTCATCGATGAAGCCATGGACCTCATCATGGCCGACAACAAGTCCCTGGCCGCCACACTTCCCCGCATCTACAACCGGGACAACGTGGACCAGCGCCGCCTCGGCGAGCTGCTGGACCTGTTCAACTCCGCCCGCTTCACCGGCCAGGGTGCCAGCAGGGCACGCGACCTGCTGGGCGAGGTGTACGAGTACTTCCTGGAGAAGTTCGCCAAGGCCGAGGGCAAGCGTGGCGGCGAGTTCTACACCCCCGCCGGTGTGGTCCGCGTGCTGGTGGAGGTCCTGGAACCGCACCGCGGCCGGGTCTACGATCCCTGCTGCGGCTCGGGCGGCATGTTTGTCCAGGCCGAGAAGTTCCTGGCGGCGCACAATATGGAGGGCTCGGACATCTCCGTCTACGGCCAGGAGCTCAACGAGCGCACCTGGCGGATGGCCAAGATGAACCTCGCCATCCACGGGCTCAACGCCAACCTCGCCTCCCGCTGGGGCGACACCTTCGCCAGGGACCAGCACCCCGAGCTGAGCGGGAACAACGGCGCCGACTTCATCATGGCCAACCCGCCCTTCAACATCAAAGACTGGGCCCGCTCCGAGTCCGATTCCCGCTGGAAGTACGGTGTGCCCCCGGCCGGCAACGCCAACTACGCCTGGATCCAGCACATCATCGCCAAGCTGGCGCCCGGCGGGTCCGCGGGCGTGGTTATGGCCAACGGCTCCATGTCCTCCAATTCCGGCGGCGAGGGCGAGATCCGCGCCCAGCTGGTCGAGGCGGACCTCGTCTCCTGCATGGTGGCGCTGCCCACCCAGCTCTTCCGCAGCACCGGCATCCCGGTCTGCACCTGGTTCTTCGCGAAGGACAAGACCGCGGGTCCGCACGGCGCTGTGGATCGGACCGGGCAGGTGCTCTTCATCGACGCCCGCAACCTCGGCTCCATGGTGGACCGCGCCGAACGCGCCCTGTCCGATGAGGACATTGCCAAGATCGCCAACACCTTCCATGCCTGGCGCGGCACTGCTTCGGCGGTTGAGTCCGGCCTGACGTACGACGACGAAGCCGGCTTCTGCTATTCGGCCAGTCTCGCGGAGGTCAAGGCCACAGACTATGCGCTCGCGCCGGGCCGGTATGTAGGCGCGGCCGATGTGGAGGACGACGGCGAGCCGATCGAGGATAAGATCGCGCGGTTGTCCAAGGAGTTGTTCGAGCAGTTCGAGGAGTCCGAGCGGCTCGCGCAGGTTGTGCGCGAGCAGTTAGGGCGGGTTTCGTGAACGAGATGATCGAGTGCTCGTTCACTGACCTGCTGGAAAAGATCGTAGACAACCGCGGGCGAACATGCCCTACTGCCGACAGTGGGCTGCCATTGATCGCGACGAACTGCATCAAAAGTGACCATCTCTATCCGGTCTTCGAAAATGTTCGCTACGTCGATGAAGAAACAGTCGGTAAGTGGTTTCGAGGACATCCGAAGCCAAACGACATTATCTTTGTCTGCAAAGGATCACCGGGGAGGGTCGCAATGGTCCCAGACCCGGTCCCGTTCTGCATTGCCCAGGACATGGTCGCTCTTCGGGCTGACCAGCGAGTGATACGGCCGCGGTATCTCTACTATGCACTCAAGTCGCCATCGGTGCAGGCAAAGATCAACAACATGCACGTAGGCTCCATGATCCCCCACTTTAAGAAGGGCGACTTCGGCAAACTGCGATTTTCTATCCATGAGGATATTGGCGAACAACGGGCGATTGCGGACGTGCTGGGGGCGCTCGACGACAAGATCGCTGCCAACACCACGCTCATCGCCACGGCCGATGAACTGTCGCTCACTGTTTTCCTTTCCATGAGCCTTTCCGTTAGCCAGTTGGTCCCCCTATCGGAGACCGCAAAGTTCGTAAACGGCAAGGCATTCACAAAGAACGCTAGTGGCACAGGACGGGTCGTAATCCGAATTGCAGAGCTCAACTCCGGGATCGGTGGTTCGACGGTCTACAACGACATTGATGTGGACGAGCAGCACCTTGCCAGACAAGGCGATCTCCTCTTCGCTTGGTCCGGCTCGCTTACGCTTCACCGGTGGTTCAGACCTGAAGGCATTGTCAACCAGCACATATTCAAAGTGATCCCCAACGACGGCTACCCCCACTGGCTTGTTCACGAACTTCTCCGGCGCAAGCTCGACGACTTCAAGAGCATCGCCGCCGACAAAGCAACCACTATGGGTCACATCCAGCGAAAGCACCTGGACGAAGCGGTGGCCGTGCCGCCGCTCGAAGAGATTAGGAAGCACGATGAGCTGATGTCAACGCTCTGGGAGCGAACATTGGGAGCAGAAGTCGAAAACCTCAAGCTCGCCGCGACCCGCGACGCACTCCTCCCGCAGCTCATGGCCGGCAAGCTACGCGTCAGAGATGCCGAATCCGTTTTGGCCAGGGTCGGCGTGTGACGGCGAGTGGCGCCAACGCAATTGTGCAACGCATTGCAACAATGCCGTCGGAGAATGGGGAAACGTGGCAATCACCGCTTGCCACCTTGGTTGGCCCTCCGTGTTCCGCCTCAATGTCTTACCCCGCCGGTACCTTCGAAGTATCTAGACCGAAGACCGCGGAGGGAACCTATCATGTCCACGCCAAGTAAACCGATCCCAACAGAATCCAACAAGATGGGCATCCGGACCGGAACACGCAAACGCGCCGGGGGTGCATCCTTCCCCGAAACGCCAGCGAAGAGCACCATGCCAGTGTGGTATTAGGAACTACTCGACAGCATCTCCCAGCGGTTTGAGCTGGGCCGGGCCCGCGCCGTAGCGGCCACCAATCAAGAACTCGTGCCACATACCGGGCTATAGGCCGCGACATCCTCAATCGCCACGGAGCGGAAGCCTGGGGTGCGAAGGTGACCAGCCGCCTTGCCGCAGACCTTCGGGAACGGTTTCCTCAATCCAGTGGGTTCCCGCCCCGAAATCTCATGTTCATGCGTGCGGTGGCAGCCACATGGAATGAGCAGGCAATTGTGAAAGCGGCGTTTTCACAATTGCCTTGGTACCACCACATAGCCCTCATCCAGAATCTCAGCGATCCCGACAACCGCGTTTAATACGCCGCTGCCTTACGATCCCGAACTTCTGGACGTTGATGCCGTGGACCGCGCCATCGCCGCTTCCAAGACAGCCCGATAGCGCACGCGCCGGGATCGGCTATGCCGAGTGCCGCGGATGTCCCGACGGCGGCACGATACGAGCACCCGGAAATCACGAGCCCGAGCAACTTGTAATGTGTACGTTTCTTGCATTTAGCTAATTATGTACAAAACGATGGGAAAAGAGTAATCTACAGGCATGGAACCTAACCCGAACTCTGTCACCATCGGGGCCTTGCGCGAACACTTGCCCGACGTCGTCAACAGGGCGAATTACGGGCACGAACGCGTGCAGATCACCCGTCATGGCAAGCCGGTGGCTGTTCTGATCGGCGTGGAAGACTATGCGCGCCTTGAGGAACTCGAAGATGCTGTGGACTTGGCCGAATACCGCGCAGCCAAAGCCGAGGATGACGGCGGCCGTGTGGGTCTAGCCGAGCTGCAGGCCGAACTCTAGGCGTGGGCTATTCGGTCGATTTCACCTCTGGAGCCGCCAAGGAGATCCGCAAGCTGGACTCGGGAGCGCGAAGGAGGATCCTGAGCTCAATCGCAGAACTCGGAACTGACCCGCGCCCCAAAGGATGCAAGAAGCTGGCCGGCGAACAACACGCCTGGCGGATCCGGATCGGAGATTTCCGCGTGCTCTACGAGATCGAGGACAACATTCTGACCGTCACCGTCGTGCGCGTCGCCCACCGGCGCGAGGTCTACA
The DNA here is from genome assembly GCF_035985125.1 of Arthrobacter sp. CG_A4. NCBI lineage: Bacteria > Bacillati > Actinomycetota > Actinomycetes > Micrococcales > Micrococcaceae > Arthrobacter > Arthrobacter sp. CG_A4. The sequence goes on from NZ_JAXCID010000006.1 coordinate 27,960, forward strand.
GGAAATGATCCACATCCGAGCCCTACGGCGCCTCTCAGCAGAGGCCTGAAGCGTCGCAGAATATCAACTGTGAAGCGCGTCTATATTGCGATCACCCCAAGGACAAACCGACCATCGGTCTGCTGCTCTGAAAATCCAAGATCAATGTGGTGGCCGGGTACGCTCTAGGGACCACCGCAATGCCGATCGGCGTCTCGGAGTGGAAGGCGGAAATCGTCGATTCGATGCCCGAGGACTTCGCATCGACGCTGCCCAGCATCAGCGACCTCGAAGCCGAACTTTCACACGACATCTAGCATGACATCCGGTCAACCAGGGGGAACCACCGTGACAGCAGCACCCGCAGTAGCCTTTTCCGAAGCCGCTTGGGAAGGTGTGGCTTTGGAATTCCTGGCCGAGCCGCTCGGCTGGCGGCCCGCTTCAGGGCAGGACATTGCCCCCGGCAGGGGCGAGCGGGATTCCTGGGACGAGCTGCTGATCCGGCCCCGGCTGCTCGCTGCGCTGCAGCGGTTCAATCCGACGGTTCCGGCCCAGTACCTGCAGCAGGCCCTCGCCGAAATCGCCTCTCCCACGTCCAACGACGCCATCACCGAGAACCACCGCATCCACAGCTACCTCGTGGACGGCTACCGGCTCAACTACATCGACCCGGACGGCAACGAGGCCAACCCCACCATCCACCTGCTCAGCTCGGACCCGGACCAGAACCACTGGCTCGCCGTCAACCAGGTCACCCTGGTGCAGGGCGACTACAAACGCCGCTTCGACGTCGTGCTCTACTGCAACGGTATGCCGGTCAGCGTCATCGAACTCAAGAAGGCCGGCAGCGCCACGGCCGACGTCGCCTCCGCGCACGCCCAGCTGCAGACCTACCTGCGCGAGTTCCCCATGGCCTTCCGCTTCTGCGTCTTCACGCTCGCCTCGGACGGGATCCAGGCCAAGTACGGAACGCCGTTTACTCCCCTGAATCACTTCTCACCGTGGAACGTCGACGACGACGGCGTGCCGGTCGCGCCGGGGTTCATGGAAAACGGCGAAGCCGTCACTGCTCTGGAGACCGCGCTCAACGGTCTCTACAACGTGGATCGCTTCCTGCAGCTGACGCGCAGTTTCACCGCGTTCGACGGCGGCCCGGACGGGCTGTCCAAGCGCATCGCCAAACCACACCAGTATTTCGCCGTGACCAAAGCGGTGGGAAGCACGGTCCAGGCGGTGGAAAGCAACGGCAAGGCCGGCGTCGTCTGGCACACCCAGGGCTCCGGCAAGTCCATGGAGATGGAGCTCTATGCCAATCTGGTGGCCCGGCACCCCAAGCTCAAGAACCCCACCGTCGTGGTCATCACCGACCGTAACGAGCTCGATGGCCAGCTGTTCGAGGGGTTCAGCCGGAGCCTGCTGCTGGCGGAAAACCCCCAGCAGATCAGGAAGCGCTCCGAACTCCGGGACGAACTGAGTAACCGCACCACAGGCGGCATCTACTTCACCACGCTGCAGAAGTTCGGCCGCAGCAAGTCCGAAAGGGACGCCGGCGCCGACCACCCGCTGCTGTCCGACCGGCGGAACATCATCGTGGTGGTGGACGAAGCGCACCGGTCCCACTACGACGACCTGGACGGCTACGCCCGGCACCTCCGCGATGCCCTGCCGCACGCCACGCTGATCGCCTTCACCGGGACGCCCATCTCCTTCGATGACCGCAACACCCAGGACGTTTTCGGCGAATACATCGACATCTATGACCTCTCCCGGGCGGTGGAGGACGGCGCCACGGTCCCGGTGTATTTCGAACCCCGGCTGATCAAAGTGGGTCTGGCCTCCGACGTGACGGAGGAAATCCTTGACCAGGCGGCCGACGAGGCCACCCTGGGCCTGGACGACACAGAGCGGGCGCGCGTGGAGGCGAGTGTCGCCGTCGTGAACGCTGTCTACGGAGCGCCGCAGCGGATCGCTGCGCTGGCCGCCGATCTGGTGGCTCACTGGGAGAACCGCAGGGCACGGATGGGCAAGTTCATCGAGGCGCCGGGCAAGGCGATGATCGTGGGCGGGACGCGGGAAATCTGCGCGAAGCTGTACACGGCGATTGTGGAGCTGCGGCCCGGCTGGCATTCCGATGACCTCGCCAAGGGCAAGATCAAGGTGGTCTTCTCCGGCACCGCGTCCGATGTCCCGCCGGTCTCCGACCACGTGCGCCGCGACTCGTTGAACGCCGTGGTGAAGGAGCGGCTCAAGGACGTGGACGACGAGCTGGAACTGGTGATCGTCAAGGACATGATGCTCACCGGTTACGACTCCCCGCCGCTACACACCCTGTACCTGGACCGGCCGCTCAAGGGCGCGCTGCTGATGCAGACCCTGGCGCGCGTGAACCGGACCTTCCGCGGCAAGCAGGACGGGCTGCTGGTGGCCTACGCGCCGCTGGCGGAGAACCTGGCCAAGGCGCTGGGCGAATACACGAAGGATGACCGGGCGAACAAGCCGGTGGGTAAGAACATCGACGAGGCCGTTGTGGCGGCACTCGGTCTGGTGGAGTCCCTGCGCGGCCTGCTCGCCGGGTACGACTGGCGGGACGTACTAATGAAGGGCGGCCCGAAGGCGTTTGTGTCCGCCGCGACGGGGTCGGCGAACTACCTGCGCAGCCCGGAGACGCCGGGGAACCAGCCGGTCACTGGCGAGGAGACGCTGGCCTCGAAGTACCGGCGGTTTTCCAGCCAGCTCTCCCGTGCCTGGGCGCTGTGCTCGGGCTCCGAGACACTGGCGGAGCTGCGGCCGGAGATCCAGGTCTACGAAGAGACCCGCGTTTACATGGCCAAGTTCGACGCCGCCGACCGGCAGGCAAGCGGCGAGCCGGTGCCCGAGGAGATCCAGCGGCTGCTGGGCGCATTGATCGCCTCCGCAACGTCCTCCGGCGAGGTGCTGGATATCTACGAAGCTGCCGGCATGCCCAAACCCTCGCTGGATGACCTGACGCCGGAGTTCATCGCCAGGACCCAGCAGGCCCGGAACCCCCAGCTGGCCATCGAGGCGCTGCGGAAGCTCATCGCTGACGAGTCTGCCGCAACGACGCGGAACAACGTGATCCGCCAGCGGGCCTTCTCCGAGCGGATCACCGAGCTGATGAAGAAGTACACCAACCAGCAGCTGACGTCTGCCGAGGTCATTGCCGAGCTGGTGGAACTGGCCCGCGAAGTGGCCGCCGAAGGCAACCGCGGAGCCCGGTTCACTCCCCCGCTGAACTCGGATGAGCTCGCGTTCTACGACGCCGTTGCTTTGAACGAATCCGCAGTTGAATTCCAGGGCGAAGGCATCCTGGCGGATATTGCCAGGGAGTTGGTGTCCGTGATGCGCCGGGATGTGCGAACTGACTGGACCGTCCGCGACGATGTCAGGGCCAAGCTCCGCTCCTCGATCAAGCGGCTCCTGGTCCGGTTCGGGTATCCGCCGGACAAGCAGCCCGAAGCCATCAAGCTGGTCATGGAACAGATGGAGTCCATGGCGCCACGGTTTGCCGAGGCACGTGGCTGAACGCACTAGTTGGCATTCCGAGCTACGGCCTTTGTCGACTACGTCGGAAACGTTCGGTGAATTTCATGGGCCGACCACTTTTCTGGGACGGGCCATCACGGCGCGTCTCGCCTATCAGGCTTCGTGCACCTGATAACTACCTTCGTCGCGCGACGATAGGCGCAAGTTGGTCCAGGCGTTTGGCAACGGCAGTAACAAATTGGTCTTCGTTGGTCTTGAGGGATCGCAGATCAACCAGATCGAGCGACACATTCATTTGGGCGTCAGTCTGAGCAGGGGGCTCGACCCAGGCCGCTTTCATGGCTTTTCCGGCCACGCTGCGCATCGACCCTAGTAGCTCCGAATACGCAGCCCCAACTTCAGGGCTCTCGAAGAGAGTCCAGACGCGGTAATAACTGACCTTGCTCTGGATAGCCCTGAGCTCCTCTGAAAGACGTGCTCGTTCCTCTGCTGGTTGGTCTAGCCTCCGCCGCCGTATTGCGTACGGAAATTCTTTGTAGTCACTGTAGACAGCGAACGCCTCTGCAAACGACTGGCGCAACCGGGTGCGCTCCAACTCTCGGATACGGCGTCGCTCAAGCCACAGGTTCTGGATGAAAGTGACGCCGGCTGCCACCACGGCGCTCGTGAAGAGGACTCCTCCCATAGTGGGCAGGGCGCCGAAAACACTATCAAGCCAAGACAATGTCAGTTCTCCTCTTGTTCAGGATCATTGTTGGGGTCGTGAACACCATGCCAAATTTCTTCGCCCACCCAATCGCCGGTTTTCCGGTACCACTCCTCCTTGACCAAGTGGGCTGCAATATGGGCGATGAGGCTGGCTGCCCTGTCGCGCGACACCCATCGCAATTCTCGGGGATCGAGTGGATACCACATGCAAAGTGACCCGTCGTCATATCGATGCGGCGATTCACTTGGGCCGTCAACGCGCACCACCGGCTTCTCGGGGGCCCCTTGAGAGAAGCAGATGGTGACGTTCCTTGCGGGGACTCCAATCGGCGTCAAGGTCAGAGCCAGGCAGAAGCCACCAGGATGGAGCTTGTCCGTCACAGAGCGCAAGTTATCGAGATCTGAAAGTTCCCGCATGAAAAGAATCCGGTTGGCAGGTTTCGCAAACCACGGAGGAGGCCGCCAAGACTTCCGCATTCTAGCCGTGCCCTCCATAGGATCGGGACGGACTCGTGGTTGCAGCTACCTGCACACCCAGGGCTGCTGCCGATACCGGAATACCTGTGCTCAACTGCTGTACAGCATTCTTCAGAGCCGACTCCTGCGGCGCATCGATGTACCCAAAAAACACAACGCTCATTGCTTCCAAGACTTCAACATCGCTGTCTGAGTGCAGCGCTACAGCCAGGGCGTTCGCCGCTTTCCTCAATCGCGCCGCAACAGTTGAGGCTTCCTTGAGAAGTTTCAAGTCGGCGGAGGCGCCGGCCGGGTCTACTGTGGGCTCGCCTGACTCAAGACGCGTTGCAGCGCCATCTAAAAGGGTGTACAAGCCCTTGGCCGCACCAAGTCCAGGGGTTACAAATTCATATGCCCACACCGAGATCTCAAACGATGAGACTCCGGGCACGTAGAACTGCTTGTTCCAGGCCTTGGCCAGCCGGGTAACCTTGCGCCGGGTCGATCGAAATGCCGACTGACCGTAGTTTAGAAGCTCTACGTGCCCTTCCGGGTCGGAGGCTTCCCATTCGCCTGTCTTCAGGTTGGGAATCCAGATGCCGGGGCCATCCTTGCGGTTCATGGCCACCACCATGTCGACAGTAGGATCCTGCCCCTCAACTTCTGCGCCAAAGTGAATCTTCGGACCACGCTTAGACTTGTGAACTCGGGCGTCCGGGTACGTTTCGCGGAGGATCGAGCCGAGATGCGCGCAGAGTTCATCAACGATGTCCCCTGGTGAGTCCCCCATACCATCCGGACCCAAGGACGGATAGTAGTTCCGATTGAGAACGAGGCCGCCGTCTCCATCCGTGACGGGTTCGTTCATCGTATGTACGGCGAGTGAGCCGCTTCGATAGGTCCGCAAGCTCCCGTAAAAAGACGCGGCTGCCGCGCGAGTGTTTGCCAACCGGGATCGCGCCTCGCAGAGAGTCACCCCCGAGGGTTCAATCTGGCTTCGTACGTCGTCAAGGATTGTGTCAACAAGGGACAATTTAGGTGCCTGACTGCCGCTAGCGTGAAACACTCGCGGCTTAGCGCCCCACACAAAGCAGTTGGCCTTGAATTAGAAAATCAAGACCAAACACGCTAACCTAGTGACCATTCCGACCAAAGAATGCACAAGACTCTGTGGGACCGTTGACTCTGTCAGCGGACGCCGACAGAGTTTTTGTGTATGTGCCCGTAATCTCTCTATCTCACTATCTGACAGCCAGAGGCGGGCGACCGAGGAGTCTAGAAGTCCCAGTCGTCATCCTCAGTGTTAACAGCCTTGCCAATGACATACGAAGAACCAGACCCACTAAAGAAGTCGTGGTTCTCGTCGGCGTTCGGCGACAGCGCGGACAGGATGGCCGGGTTCACGTCGGTGACGGAAGCCGGGAACATGGCCTCGTAGCCCAGGTTCATCAGGGCCTTGTTGGCGTTGTAGTGAAGGAACTTCTTGACGTCCTCGGCCAGGCCGACGGAGTCGTAGAGGTCGTGCGTGTACTGGACTTCGTTTTCGTACAGCTCGAAGAGCAGCTCGAAGGTGTAGTCCTTGATCTCCTGCTTGCGCTCCTCGGACAGGCCTTCCAGGCCCTTCTGGAACTTGTAGCCGATGTAGTAACCGTGGACGGCCTCGTCGCGGATGATCAGGCGGATCAGGTCGGCCGTGTTCGTCAGCTTGGCCCGCGAGGACCAGTACATCGGCAGGTAGAAGCCCGAGTAGAACAGGAAGCTCTCCAGCAGCGTCGAAGCCACCTTGCGCTTCAGGGGATCGTCGCCCTGGTAGTAGTCCATGACGATCTGGGCCTTCTTCTGCAGGTTCACGTTTTCGGTGGACCAGCGGAACGCCTCGTCGATCTCCTTGGTGGAGGCCAGGGTGGAGAAGATGGAGGAGTAGCTCTTAGCGTGCACGGACTCCATGAACGCGATGTTCGTGTAGACAGCCTCTTCGTGCGGGGTGATCGCATCCGGAATCAACGAGACGGCCCCGACGGTGCCCTGGATCGTGTCCAGCAGGGTCAGCCCGGTGAACACGCGCATGGTGAGCTGCTGCTCGTCCGGGGTCAGCGTCGCCCACGACTGCACGTCGTTGGACAGCGGGATCTTCTCCGGCAGCCAGAAGTTGTTGACCAGGCGGTTCCAGACGTCAACGTCCTTGTCGTCCTGGATACGGTTCCAGTTAATGGCTTCAACGTGGCTAAGCAGCTTGACCTTTGCGGTCATGTCATCCCCTAAGAGTTGGGTTCTTCGTGAAGTAAAGCGTACGACGGCGGGCGGCTGCCCGCCGTCGTACCTAAGCAGTTATCAACCGATATCGGTTACAACATACATGAGACGCAGTTGTCCACCTCAGTCCCTTCCAGCGCGAGCTGGCGGAGACGGATGTAGTAGATGGTCTTGATGCCCTTTTTCCAGGCGTAGATCTGGGCCTTGTTGATGTCGCGGGTGGTGGCGGTGTCCTTGAAGAACAGCGTCAGCGACAGGCCCTGGTCCACGTGCTGGGTGGCGGCGGCGTAGGTGTCGATAACCTTCTCGAAGCCGAGCTCGTACGCGTCCTGGTAGTACTCCAGGTTGTCGTTCGTCAGGTACGGCGCCGGGTAGTACACGCGGCCCAGCTTGCCTTCCTTGCGGATCTCGATCTTGGACGCCACCGGGTGAATCGAGGAGGTGGAGTTGTTGATGTAGGAGATCGAGCCGGTCGGCGGGACGGCCTGCAGGTTCTGGTTGTAGATGCCGTGCTCCATGACGGAGGCCTTCAGCTCGCGCCAGTCATCCTGGGTGGGGATGTGGATGTTCTTGAACAGCTCCGCGACCTTGGCGGTCTGCGGGACCCATTCCTGGTTGGTGTACTTGTCGAAGAACTCACCCGAGGCGTACTTGGACTTCTCGAAGCCGCCGAAGGTCTGGCCGGTCTGGATGGCCAGCCGGTTGGAGGCGCGGACAGCGTGGTACACCACCGAGTAGAAGTAGATGTTGGTGAAGTCCAGGCCCTCTTCGGAGCCGTAGTGGACCCGCTCGCGGGCCAGGTAGCCGTGCAGGTTCATCTGGCCCAGGCCGATGGCGTGGCTCTGGTCGTTGCCGCGGGCGATCGAGGGCACCGAGGTGATGTTGGACATGTCCGAGACGGCCGAGAGCGCGCGGATGGCCGTCTCGATGGTCAGGCCGAAGTCCGGCGAGTCCATGGCCTTGGCGATATTCAGCGACCCCAGGTTGCAGGAGATGTCCTTGCCGGTCTGGTCGTAGGACAGGTCATCGTGGTACGTGGTGGGCTGGGAGACCTGGAGGATCTCGGAGCACAGGTTGGACATGATGATCTTGCCGTCGATCGGGTTTTCCCGGTTCACAGTGTCCTCGAACATGATGTACGGGTAGCCGGATTCGAACTGGATCTCGGCGAGGGTCTGGAAGAACTCGCGCGCCTTGATCTTGGTCTTCTTGATCCGGGAATCGTCCACCATCTCGTAGTACTTCTCGGTGACCGAGACGTCGGAGAACGGCATCCCGTAGACGCGTTCGACGTCGTACGGCGAGAACAGGTACATGTCCTCGTCCTTCTTGGCCAGCTCGAAGGTGATGTCCGGGATGACGACGCCCAGCGACAGGGTCTTGATGCGGATCTTCTCGTCGGCGTTCTCGCGCTTGGTGTCCAGGAAGCGGTAGATGTCCGGGTGGTGCGCGTGCAGGTACACAGCTCCCGCACCCTGGCGGGCACCGAGCTGGTTGGCGTAGGAGAAGCTGTCCTCAAGGAGCTTCATCACGGGGATAACGCCGGAGGACTGGTTCTCGATCTGCTTGATCGGCGCGCCGACCTCGCGGATGTTGGTCAGCGCGAACGCCACGCCGCCGCCGCGCTTGGAGAGCTGCAGGGCGGAGTTGATGGACCGGCCGATCGACTCCATGTTGTCTTCGATGCGGAGCAGGAAGCAGGAGACCAGCTCGCCGCGCTGGCGCTTGCCGGCGTTCAGGAACGTGGGGGTGGCCGGCTGGAAGCGGCCTTCGATGATCTCGTCCACCATCTGCAGGGCGAGCTGCTCGTCGCCGCGGGCCAGGTGCAGGGCCACCATGCAGACGCGGTCCTCATAACGCTCCAGGAAGCGCTTCCCGTCAAACGTCTTCAGCGTGTAGGAGGTGTAGAACTTGAACGCGCCCAGGAAGGTCTCGAAGCGGAACTTCTTCTTGTACGCGCGGTTGTAGAGATCGCGGATGAAGTTCATCGTGTACTGGTCGAGGGTCTCGCGCTCGTAGTACTCGTTCTTCACGAGGTAGTCGAGCTTTTCCTCGAGGTCGTGGAAGAACACGGTGTTGTTGTTCACGTGCTGCAGGAAGTACTGGTGCGCAGCCTCGCGGTCGGCCTCGAACTGGATCTCGCCGTTGGGCCCGTAAAGGTTCAGCATGGCGTTCAGCTCGTGGTAGCCCAGGCCCTGGAAGGCGGCCGGCATGACCGGCTTCTCACCGGGGACGGTGTGCTTCTCGACGTGCTTCTCGACGGCGGCGCTGGGCTTCTCGGCGGAGCCGAGAGAGCTGGATCCGGTCACTTCGGTGTCTGCGACAGTCGTGTCCAAAATTCTTCCAATCCTTGTTGTACACGGCCGACGTCTTCCGGCGTCCCCATGAGTTCGAATCTATATAGGTGCGGGACCTGGCATTTCGCGGCGATGATGTCGCCGGCCATGCAGTAGTTGTCCCCAAAGTTGGTGTTGCCCGCCCCGATCACTCCCCGGAGCCGTTGCCGGTTCCCCGGATGGTTCAGAAAGCGGATGACCTGCTTCGGAACGGATCCGTCTCCCCCGGTGCCCCCATAGGTGGGAAGCACCAGCACGAAGGGTTCGGTGGCCACCAGCGCGGACTCCCTCGAATGGAGCGGAATCCTGGCGGCATCGACACCCAGCTTCCTGACGAAGCGTGCCGTGTTCTCCGAAGTGGAGGAGAAATAGATGAGGTGACTGCCGGTGGTCCGGACAGCGCCCGGGTTCCGGCCGTCCGCCGCCGGCGACGCGTGGGCCGCTGCTGTTGCAACTGGTGCCATGGGAGTCACCTCAACTGACGTGGATTCTTACGAAGCGGTTCAGGCTACGGCGGCGGCGGAAGCCAGCGCCAGTTCTGCGATCTTGTCCGGACGGAAACCGGACCAGTGGTCCTGGTCCGTGACCACCACCGGGGCCTGCATGTACCCCAGGGCCTTCAGGCGCTCGAGCGCATCCGCGTCCTGCGAGATGTCGACGCTCTGGTAGGTGATGCCCTTCTTATCCAGTGCGCGGTAGGTCGCGTTGCACTGGACACAGGCCGGCTTGGTGTAAACCGTTACGTTCATGGTTCCTGTCCCCTTTTACTGAAGTCTGTATTTGGTCGTTCGCCGGGCCGGTGCGGGACAGGAATCCTTATCCGTTGCTGGCCCCAGCCGGCGGACTTTGCCGCTGGTCTGGAACTGTAGTCCGATACTACATGCAGCACTACATGTAGTGCGCGAGGTAGGCACGGACCCCTAGATGATGTATTACAAGTATGTCATTTTATGCACTGTCCGTCCACAGGCGGAGGGCCCAAAAATGTCCGGATTTCCGCCGTTTTAGTGGACGAAATCCACAGGCTGTGGAGTACCTGTACACAGTTAACTCCCGTGCGTGTCGTGTGCTGGACGGCGTGTCGCGGCGTCGCGGACGGGTGCCGGGTGGTGGTGCCAAACACTGAGTGTGTTGTGTCGGGGAACACGAGACCGGGAACACGAAAGAGGCGGGCACCCCGGGGTGCCCGCCTCTCGCAGGGTGACGCAACTAACGGGTTGCGGTCCTAGGCTCCCCTGCCGGCCTCGCCCGCTGTCCGCCGGTCCAGCACAATCTGCTGCACGTCCAGGTAGCCGGTCTCGAATCCGGCGCGGGAATAGCAGAGGTAGAACAGCCACATGCGCTGGAAGATCTCGTCGAAGCCCAGCCCGCGGACCTCTTCGGCGCGGGCCATAAAGCGCTCTTCCCAGAGCCGCAGGGTCTGCGCGTAGTGCTCCCCCATGGCGAGGCGTTCACGGACCCGCAGCCCGGTCTGTGTGGCTGTGATGTCCTCGATGGCGCGGACGGAGGGAATGACGCCGCCGGGGAAGATGTACTTGTGCACCCAGGTGTAGCTGGAGCGGGTGGCCAGCAGTCTGTCGTGCGCGATGGTGATGGCTTGGATGGCCACCTTTCCGCCGGGGGCGAGGACACGCTCGATCGTCTGGAAGTAGGTGGCCCAGTACTCGAAGCCCACGGCCTCGATCATCTCCACCGAGACGACGGCGTCGTACTCGCCTTCCACCGCGCGGTAGTCCTTGAGCTCGATGGTGACGGCGTCGGCGTGGCCTGCCTCGGCGATGCGGCGGCGGGCCAGTTCCTGCTGCTCGCTGGAGAGCGTGACGGAGTAGACCGTGGCGCCGCGCTGGGCGGCGCGGAGGGCCAGCTCACCCCAGCCGGTGCCGATTTCCAGCACACGGGTTCCCGCGGTGACGCCGGCCTTATCCAGCAGCCGGTCGATCTTGGCATGCTGGGCGGTGCCGAACCCGTCCCATTTGACGCTCTTCAGGGCCTCTCCCGATTCAGGGAAGAGAGCACTGGAGTACGTCATGCTCCCGTCCAGGAAGGTCCCAAAGAGTTCGTTGGAGAGGTCGTAGTGCCGCGAGATGTTGGAGCGGGTGTTCTGCTCGGTGTTGCGTTCCTTGTGCGGCTGGCGCGGCAGGTAGAGCGCACGCAGCCTCTGCAGGGGTTCAGGGACAAGCGTCCCGACGCTGGCGGCGAAGACCTCCATGACGGCAGTGAGGTCGTCGGCGTCCCAGTCGCCGGCCATGTAGGACTCGCCCAGGCCGATCAGGCCGCCGTCGCCGAGCCGGGCCGCGAAGGCGTCCGGCCGGTTGATGGTCATGACCGGAACTCCCGAGCCCGGCCCTGCGTTGCCCAGGACGGTCCCGTCCGGGTACCGGACTTCGATGGGGAGCCGGCGGACGGCTGCCTTGAAGATGGCCTGGGCCACGCGTCCGGCCACAGCGGCTTTCAGCCCGGCGGGCACGGTAGCGATGCTTGGCCAGATGGCGGCGTCGATAACCGCAGGCGGCTGGGGAACGGTGTAGGGCACCGCGCCGGGAACCCGTTGTGCGCCAGCGGATCCGCTCGCATCGGTCATTGTCACTGAACTGCCTCCTGTGAAGGGTGGTGTGGTCGTTTGATGATGGGCAGCCGGCGTGCCCAGAGTTTAAGTCCCTGCCAGCGGATCTGGGCGGAGGCGCGCAGCGGTGCCAGCGGGACCGCGAGCGCCGCGGCGAGGATGTTCGGCACGGTGGCGTCCCGGCGGTCCCCGTCCATGGTTGCGATGAACGGCTGGTGCCCCTCCCGCTCCAGGACGATCGAGACGGCGACCCGTTCGCCGGGTTCCGGCAGTTTCATCCGGTACTGGCCGTCGACGTCGTTGAACGGCGAGACGTAGTGCGCCTTCGGGACGCTGGCCCGGCCGGCGTCGTCCGGTTCCAGGACGTAGCAGTGCCGTTCGCCGTAGGTGTTGTGGACCTCGGCGACGACGCAGCGCAGCTCCCCGGCGGCATTGTGGCACCAGTAAAGACTCACGGGGTTGAAAACGTACCCGAACACGCGGGCGCTGGCCAGCATGGTGATCCGGCCGCCGTCGAGCGCTATCCCCCGGGTGGCGAGGAACCGTTCAACGTTGCCCCGCAGTGTGCCGTCCGGGTCGCCCAGGTGGTCCGCCACGGCGAAGCCGGCGAGCGGCCTGAGCAGGCGCGGCAGGGTGGGAAGGTGGTCGACGTCCACGTACCAGCTGTAGCTGCGGTAAGTGAAGGCATTCTTCAGCGGCGTGCGCCGCACATGCGCGATGGACGTGCGGTAGATGGCGGCCGGGGCACTCATGCGCCCTCCGCGGCGACGGTCTGCAGGTCCGGGTCGAGGGAGACGCCGGCCGGCACGAAAGCCGCCTCGTCCCAGTCGCGTCCCAGCCGTGCGGCGGCCCGGACACCGGAGAGGGCGCCATCCTCATGGAATCCCCAGCCGTGGTAAGCACCGGCGAAAGCCAGCCGGCCATCGCCGAGTTCGAGGATCTGCTGCTGCGCCTTGAGGGATTCCGGGGTGTACTGCGGGTGCTCGTACACCATGCGCTCCAGCACCGTGGCGTCCGCGATCAGCCCGGATTCGCCGAGGCTGACGATGTAGCGGCCGCCGTCCGCGGGATCCAGCCGCTGCAGCCGGGTCATGTCGTAGCTGACCAGGACCTTGTCCGGCCGGGCGTCGCAGGAGGGCAGGCGGTAGTTCCAGGAGGCTTTGGCGTTGTCACTGGCCGGCAGCACGGAGCCGTCGCGGTGGAAGACTGTGTGGTTGACCGAGTACGGCATCCCGGCCAGGGCCGCCCGCTCGGCGGGCGACGCGTCGGTGAGAATACGCAGCGCCTGCTCCGGGTGCGTGGCGATCACGACGGCGTCGAACGTTTCGGTGCTGACGGTGCCGGTGCTGTCCTTCGCGGTCAGCTCGACGCCGTCAGCGTGGCGGCGCACGCCGGTGACCGGGGTGCCCAGGCGGATATCCGGCAGTGTGGCGGCGAGCTTGTCCACGTAAACGCGCGAGCCGCCGGTGACGGTGCGCCACTGGGGCGAGCCCGCGACGCCGAGCAGGCCGTGGTGGCCCAGGAAGGTGAAGAGGTAGCGGGCCGGGTAGGACAGCGCGGTGGCGGGGTCGCAGGACCAGACGGCGCTGACGATCGGGGTCATGAAGTGGGAGACGAAGTACCTGCTGAACTTCTCGCGGGCCAAGAACTCGCCCAGGGTGAGCTCGGCCTTCCCGGCGGGGGCCTTCCCGGCAGGGGCCGCCCCGGCAGGGGCCGCCCCGGCGGGGGCCGCCTCCGCGAGCAGGGCGCGGGCCCGGCGGTAGAAGCGCATGACCTCCACGAGCATCAGCAGGTACCGGCCGCGCAGCAGGGTGGAGCGCCGCGGAATGATGCCGCGGCCCTTGGCACGGGCGCCGGCGTATTCGAGGCCGCAGCCGTCGCAGCGGACGGACATGCTCATTTCCGAGTCCTGGGTTTCGACGCCCAGCTCCGCGAAAAGCCGCAGCAGCGTGGGGTAGGTCCGCTCGTTGTGGACGATGAAGCCGGTGTCAATGCCAAGGACGGGACCGTCCGCCTGCGGCACGTCATGGGTGTGGGCATGGCCGCCGAGCCGCGGGTCGGCTTCGAAGAGGGTCACGCGGTCCTGCCGGTTGAGGACATAGGCGGCGGTCAGCCCTGCCACGCCACTGCCGATGACGGCTACCCGCCGGCCCGCCGGAATCCCTGCTGCTTGTGACACTGATCTGCTCCTGTTTGCTGATTTTGCTGGTTGGACCGATTTGGCTGTGTGACTCGATTGCCTGCATCGACTGCCTGAATCGTCCCGGTAAATCGTCTTGTGGGCAATTCGTAACCATCGGGGCTCCGGATGTGTATTGCTTCCAGGCATTTCGCCTTCGACCAATGTGCCAGAATGAAGCGGGATTGCGGTCCCGCCTCACCGGAACCTGCGAAGGGCACCCCTTGATCAACCCCATCCATCTGCGGACCTTCGTTGAAGTGACCCGGCTGGGCTCCTTCGCGGCCGCCGCCACCCGGCTTGGCTACACGGCGTCGGCGGTGTCCCAGCAGATGGCCGCGCTGGAACGCGACACCGGCGTGGAACTGTTCCAGCGCTCGGCCCGCAGCATCCACCCAACCGAAGCCGCGCTGGTGATGACCCGGCACGCGGCCAAAGTCCTCACGGACATCGAGGCCCTCATGGCGGCGGCCTCGCGTACGGGAGACACCACCCGCCAGGAGCTCCGGCTGGGCATCTTCCCCAGCCTCGCCACCTATGTGCTGCCCAGGATCCTGGACAACCCGGCGTGGAAGAAGCTGGGGATCGACCTCCGGGTGTCCGTGGCCGAACCCGCCCAGACCATCCAGGGCCTGCGCACCGGCGGCGAACTGGACGTGGCCCTGGTGTACCAGGTGGGCCAGTCCGGGCTCGCGTGGCCGCACTCGGTGAACCGGCAGTGGATCGGCGACGACGACTTCCGCGTGGTGCTGCCCGCGGCGTGGGGCATCGGCACGGAGTCCAAGGTGGCCGCGGACCACCTGTCCGATATGCCGTGGATCGTCCACCACCCGGGCACGTCCGACGCCACCGTGATCGAGCGGCTCTTCGCAAGCTGCAACCTGCACCCGCGGGTGGTGGCGTACAGCGACGATTTCCATGCCAGCCTGGAGATGGCGGCGGCCGGGCTCGGCGCGGCCCTGGTTCCCGAGCTCGCGCTGCGGCACCGCCCCGCCGGGGTGGTGGTCCTGGATGTCCCGGAAATCCGGCTGGCCCGCAACATCTTCGCACTCCTGATCAACGAAAAGCAGACTGCCCAGGTCCAGCTCTTCGTGGAGCTGCTGGGCGACACGCTACACAAGCTTGCGGCCCGCACGGGCTGAGCGCGCCCCCGGAGTGTCCCTCCGCCGGCTAGCGCTTCCCGGGCCGCTTTCCCGCCGGGGCCACCAGCGAACTGATGATCCGGTGCTTCGCCCGGGTGTAGGGCGGGAAGATGAGTTCCAGGGTTTCGGGCCAGTGCGGCTTGGACAGGGTGGAGCGTTCATGCGAAAACGTCCGCAGCGAGTGTTTCCCGTGGTAAGCGCCCATGCCGCTGCCGCCCACGCCGCCGAACGGCAGCCCCGGCACCAGGAGGTGCGCGGCCGGGACGTCGAAGCACAGGGCCCCCGAGGAGGTCCGTTCCGAGAAGGCCCGGCGGGTCTCCGGGTCGTTGCTGAAGACATACAGCGCAAGGGGCTTCGCGCCGTCGTTGATCATCCTGATGGCCTCGTCGCGTCCGGCCACCGGGACCAGCGGAAGCAGCGGCCCGAAGATCTCCTCCCCCATCACCGTGTCCCCCGGGGCGGGCCGCAGCAGCGTCGGGGCGAAGTGGCGGCTGGCGGCGTCCCGTTCCCCGCCGTGGGCCACGGTGCTGCCGTCCGCGAGGGCGGCGAGCCTCGCGAAGTGCTGGTCATTGACGATCCGGCCATAGGACTCACTGAGGGCAGAATCCGCCCCGAAGAGTGCACGGATGGCCTTGACCAGCTCGCACTCCAAGGGAACCAGCACATCCTCGGTGGCCAGGATGTAATCGGGCGCCACGCAGGTCTGGCCCGCATTCAGGAACCGGCCCCACGCGATCCGCTTGGCCGCCCTGGCCAAGTCAGTGGAGGCGTCCACGTACGCCGGGGACTTCCCGCCCAGCTCCAGGGTCACCGGGGTGAGGTTCTCCGCCGCCGCCCGCAGCACCGCCTTGGCCGCGACCTCGCCGCCCGTGAAGAAAATGTGGTCGAAGCGCATCGCCAGGAGGGCGGTGGTCTCGGGGATGCCGCCCTGGACCACCTCGGCCGCTCCGGCCAGGTACTCCGGGATCCAGCGTGCCAAAGCCGCCGAGGTGGCCGGGGCGTGTTCGCTGGGCTTGAGCACCACGGTGTTGCCCGCTGCCAGGGCGCCGGCCAGCGGGGCGAGCAGCAGCTGCAGGGGGTAGTTCCACGGGCCGATCACCAGGACCACGCCCAGCGGCGTCAGTTCAGTCCAGGCTTTGGCCGGCTGGACGGACAGCGGCACCGGCACCGGACGCGGCCGCAGCCAGGCCTGAAGGTTCTTCGCCAGGTGCGCGGCCTCGGCCGTGACAAAGCCGATCTCCGTCAGCTGCGCTTCGGTGGCGTGCTTGCCCAGATCGCTGCCGAGTGCCGCCGCGAAGTCGTCGCGCCGCTCAATCAGCATCCGGCGCAGATTGGACAGCTGCTCCAGCCGCCAGGCCAGCGGACGGGTGATCCCGCTGTCAAAAACTTCACGGGAACGGGCGACGGCGGGGGCAACTGTTTGCATCCGCTCAATGTACCGGCCACGGGCCTCCCAACTGGTCAGATACCGGAGAAAAGCTTGGGAACGCTGGAACGGGCCGGTATTCAGGACTATGTTGAAGATATGAACAAGGTAGCGAGCAAGCACTTCGGCGACGTCGAGCTCAACCACGGACGGGATCACAATTTCACCGCCACGCAGGACCTGGCGGGCCACACCGTGGAGCTTGACTTAAATGTCAACGCGCATGACCACTTCGACGAGGCGGCCATGCACAAAGTCGACTACCGCCTGCGCTTCCTGCCCGAACTCGTGGACCAGGTCCGGGAGATGATCGCCGATGAACTGGAGCAGGAAGGCACCAGCCCGCAGGAGTACCGGCACTTCCACTGCAACGCGATCAAGGACGAGCAGCTGCGGAAGGTCTTCGGCGTCGAGGACAAGGCCCAGCTCACTGACCAGGTCTTCCTTAAGGCACTGAAGCTGGGCCATGTGGGTATTTTCCCCGGCCAGCCGGAACGCTACTTCGTGCTGGACTTCACCCTTGGCACACATTTCACCGACGAGGTCCTCGTAGCCTCCGCGGACGAGGACGGCGTCGTGGACGACGAGATCCTCTGGGAATCCTGAATCGATTGCTCCGATACGGCCCTTTTGAGCCCTCAAAACGGCAGTTGCTCAGCAATCGATGAACTTAGTGGTTCAGCCGCCTGCTACTTGGCCGCTTCCAGCAGTTCGGCGCGGACCGTTTTGGTGGCCGCGACCAGGTTGCGCAGCGACTCCTCAGTCTCGGTGTAGCCGCGGGTCTTCAGCCCGCAGTCCGGGTTGACCCAGAGCTGGCGGGACGGGACGTGCCGGACGGCGGTGCTGAGCAGTTCGGTGACTTCCTGCTGGCCCGGGACGCGCGGCGAGTGGATGTCATAGACGCCCGGGCCCACGCCGCGGCCGAAGCCGTGGGACTCGAGGTCGTGGACCACCTCCATCCGGGACCGTGCCGCCTCGATCGAGGTGACGTCGGCGTCGAGGCCGTCGATCGCGTCGATGATGGCGCCGAATTCCGAGTAGCACAGGTGGGTGTGGACCTGGGTGCTGTCCCCGGCGCCGGCAGTGGCGAGGCGGAAGGACTTCACGGACCAGTCCAGGTACGCGGCCTGGTCCGCCGTACGCAGCGGCAGGAGTTCGCGCAGGGCGGGCTCGTCCACCTGGATGACCTGGATGCCGGCGGTTTCGAGGTCGGCGATCTCATCCCGGAGGGCCAGCGCCACCTGGTTGGCGGTCTCGCCGAGGGGCTGGTCGTCGCGGACGAAGGACCACGCGAGGATGGTGACCGGACCGGTGAGCATGCCCTTCATCGGTTTGTTCGTCAGGGACTGCGCGTAGCGGGCCCATTCCACCGTGATCGGGGCGCTGCGGGTGACGTCGCCCCACAGGATGGACGGCCGGGTGCAGCGTGAGCCGTAGGACTGGACCCAGCCGTGCACGGTGACGTCGAAGCCTTCGAGGTTCTCGGCGAAGTACTGGACCATGTCGTTGCGCTCGGGCTCGCCGTGGACCAGGACGTCAAAGCCGAGTTCTTCCTGCAGCTCCACAACGCGCTTGATCTCATCCTTCATGAGCTGCTCGTACTGTTCCGTGCTGAGTTCGCCCTTGTTGGCGCGGGCCCGCGCGGTGCGGATTTCGGACGTCTGCGGGAAGGAGCCGATGGTGGTGGTGGGCAGCGGCGGCAGGTGCAGGGCCGCGGTCTGGGCGGCTTCGCGGACGCCGTACGCCGAGCGGCTGAAGTCGGCGTCGGTGAGTGCGGCGGTGCGGTTCCGGACCTCGGCGCGGCGGACGCCGTCGGCGGCGGCGCGGTCGGCGATGATGCGGGTGGCCTCGTCGATGGCCGGCTGGACATCCCGTGATGGGGCGCCGGTTGCCTCGTCGGTCAGCAGTCCGGCGAGGGTCACAACCTCGGTGGCCTTCTGGTCGGCGAAGGCCAGCCAGCTGCGCAGCTGCGCGGAGAGCTGGGTCTCCTCGTCGACGTCGTGCGGGACGTGCGCGGTGGTGGTGGAGGTGCTGACCGCCAGCCTGGCGACGGACTTCTTCAGCCCGGCGATCTTGTCCGCTGAGGCGGCGAGGTCGTTGCGCCAGATGTTGTGACCGTCCACGACGCCGGCGACGAGGGTGGTATCGCCCAGCGCGGCCAGTGCCGCGGCGGACGGGACCTCACCCTTGAAGACGTCAAGGTGCAGGGCGTCGATGCCAGTCGCGGCCAGGGTGCCGAGCTGGCCGTTGAGCGCGCCGTAGGGGGTGGAGACGAACAGCTGCGGGCGAACCGAGACGGCGGAGAGGACCTCGTAGGAGCGGGCGACGGCGGCCTGGATCTCCCCGGCCGGGGTGTCCTGGTCCACCACGAGGGCGGGCTCGTCCAGCTGGACCCAGCTGGCGCCGGCGGCGGCAAGCTTTTCGAGCAGCGCGGCGTAGACCGGGAGGATATCCTCGAGGCGGGACAGCGGGCTGAAGCCGGCCGCGGCGTCGTCGGAGGCCTTGCTCAGCAGCAGGAACGTGACCGGGCCGACGAGGTACGGGCGGGTGTGAACCCCGTTGGCGAGGGCGTAGGCGAATTCCTCGACGATCCGGTGGGAGGTCAGCGCGAAGGTGGTGTCCGGGCCGATTTCCGGGACGAGGTAGTGGTAGTTGGTGTCGAACCACTTGGTCATTTCCAGCGGCTGCTGGTCCTTGGTGCCGCGGGCCAGGGTGAAGTATGCGTCGATGTCGAGCTGGCCACCGGCGTCGAGGAGGTTGCCGAAGCGGGCGGGCACGGCGCCGAGGTGGGCGGCGGCGTCGAGCACCTGGTCGTAGAAGGAGAACGTGCCGGGGACCGCCGCGTCTTCGGTGAGGCCCAGTCCCTGGAGGCGCCGGGCGGTGCCGAGCTGGATCTCCTTGGCGGCGGCGTCGAGTGCGGCGGCGTCGATGGTGCCGGCCCAGTAGGCTTCAACGGCCTTCTTGAGTTCACGGCGGCGGCCGATGCGCGGGTAGCCCAGGATCGAGGCGGACGGGAAGGGGGTGGTGCTGTGGGGCGTGTGCTGGTCAGTCATGGGAGGTCCTAAAAGTTGGTGGCTTGGTGCGGAGGGATGTTTTGTTCCTGGTGCGGTCAGCTGGCGAGCTGGCGGCGGCCGGCATTGCGCTGCTGGCCACCGTGCCGGTTGCCCCTGTGCCGGTTGCCGCTGCGCGGACGGGGCAGCGCGAGCCTGTCCAGCACTTCGAGGGCGGCCGTGTGTTCGTTGAACGTGTAGAGGTGCAGGCCCGGGGCGCCGGCGTCGAGTGCCGCATTAGCGAGGTCGACGGTGGCACTGACCCCGATCCGGGTCCGTTCGGCGTCAGTATCGGCTGCGGCGAGCCGTTCGATCACGTGCGGGTCCGGTTCGACGCCGGTCAGCTCGGCCAGGCGGGTGAGCCGGCGGATGCTGGTCAGCGGCATTACGCCGGGAATGATCGGGATGGTGACGCCGGCCCGGCGCGCCCGGGCCAGCAGGTCCGCGTACTGCTCGGTGTGGAAGAAGACCTGGGTGATGGCGAAGTCGGCGCCGGAGCGCTGTTTGGCGAGCAGCACCTCGACGTCGTGCGCCTCGCTCGGGGATTCCGGGTGCCGGGTGGGGTAGGCGGCGACGCCGACGGCCACTTTTCCGGCGCACAGCAGCGCCGACCGGCGCTGTTCCACGCGCCGGATGAGCTCGATCAGGTCCTGGGCGTAGCGCAGCGATCCCTCGGGAGGGATAACGCCGTCCCTGGGCTGGTCGCCGCGCAGGGCCAGGATGCCGCGAACGCCGACGTCGAGCAGTTCGCCGATGATGTCCGCGAGTTCCTGCGGGGAGTTTCCCACGCATGTCAGGTGGGCCAGCGGCCGGAGCGTGGTTTCCTGCACGAGCCGGTTGATGAGCTCGACGGCGGTGTTCCGGTTGGAGCCGCTGGCGCCGTAGGTCACGGAAACGTAGTCCGGGTCCGTGGTTTCCAGTTCGCCGATGGTGGCCCAGAGCGATTCCGCAGCCGCGGGCGACCGCGGCGGGAACAGTTCATAGGACAGGGCCACGGGGGCCGCGCCGGCAAGATTCGGATGGGTGTCAATAAGGCTTGGTGGAGACATTTGCGTCCTTGGCTGTGAACACTGACGGCTTTGCCCGGAAGACGGGGGCCGTCGGTGAATTGAGGTGGGGAACACGGTGAAACTTCGGCAGGACGCAGCCGCGACTGTTACGCCTGATACGAAGTTGTCCGTGAGCAAATGTCAGGCCCACATGGGGGCACCCACACCCTCCTGGGCCGCCCGTGAAATGTTCCAGGGGCTGGCCTTCAGCGGAGGATCGCTGACACGTTACCGGGGTAACTTGTATTGAACTCTAGGACACGGCGGCGGGGACGTTCAAGTCCGCCGCCGAATTAAGACGCACCTTTACGGCATATTTCGGGGTGGGGCAGAATATTCTTCGCCGGGGAAGTCACCAGGGCCTGTCCGTGAACGGGCCGGGGCTGCTGCCGTTGAGATACTCCTCCCGCTGCAGGCCGCGGTTTCGCTCCTGCTGGGCGGACTCTCCGGACTCCCTGAGCTGTTCAAGCTGCGTCTCGGGAGAGCCCCCCGGGTCCGCGGCGCCGTCGTCTTCCGGTCCGGGTTTTGTGCCGGGATCGACGGATTCCGGCTGGCCGCGCAGCCGCTCGATTTTCTCCTCCAGCCGCTGCCCGGCGGTCTGCAGCTTATCCCCCGCCCCGCCGTCGGCCCTGTCGGCGTCGACGCCAGAGCAGCCGGGCGGCGCGGCCCTGACCACTGCCAGGGCCTCCTCCAGCAGTCGGACGCCGTCGTCAGTGCCGTCAGTGCCGGCGCTGGCGGCACCTGCGGCGCTGGCGGCATCGCCGAGCCGCTCGATACTGAGGGAAAGGTTCACCCGTACCCGGCATTCATCCTCCGGCGGGGCGCCGTCCAGGGCCGCCTCGAAGGCGGTGCGTGCACCGGCGTAGTCGCCCCGGAGCGCCAGGGCGTCACCCGCGGCAAAGGGTGCCTTGTGCGGCTCCAGGATGTTCGCGAAGGCCAGGGCGGAGGCGGCGGACCCGGCGGCGGGTGCGTCATTGCGGGCGAAGGCCGCTGCGGCCTGCCCGCCGAACCACGCCGCGGCCAGCAGTTTGGCGGCCAGGGCGAGCGCCAGCAGCACGGGCAGTGCGGACCAGAGCAGCAGCCGACGGCGCCGGTTGGCGGGCCGGCCGCTCAAGTGTTCAGCCCTTTGGCCGCAGCCGGTGCCGTGCCCGGAGATGCACTGCGGACCGGCCGCAGCTCCCGGAGCTGGCGGAACACCAGCAGGGTTTCGCGCAGCGCCAGCAGGAAGGCGGCGAGCGCGGGAAGCCAATACAGCTCGGTCCTGCCCTCGAGCGGCTCCCCCGTGCGTTCCAGCGTGCCGGGCATGGCCTTTTGCAGCATCGGGGCGGCGGAATCGCCGGCGGCCCGGTGGACGTAGGGCACGGAGAGCCCGCGGGCGATGTCCCGCAGCATCTCCTCGTCGATCCGCGAAACCGCGGCCTGGCTGCGGCTGCCGGGGGCCCCTCCGCCGGGGCCCCCGGCGCCGGGGTCCTGGATGTAGTCCACGGCGGGCCGGGCCGGGTCGCCGCTGTTCTCTTTCATCCTTCCGCCTGCCGCAGTGCCGTAGCCCAGCACGGCGCCGCCGCTCACCAGCGGGGCGTCCAGCCCCATCGCCTGGGGTGCCGTGGCGCTGGTCTGTTCGCCGTCGCCGAAGTAGAACACCAGGCGGGGCCGGTCCGGGTGGCTGTCGCGGGCCGCCGCGAGCCGTTGGGTCAGCACAGTGCGGGCCGCGGTGACGCTGCTGCCCTTGGAGTAGGAGGTGATCTGGGGGCCCAGCACGGACACCGCGGTGTCCAGCGCGGAGGCGTCCGCTGTCAGGGGCATCCGCACCACTGACTCTGAGTCGAAACTGATGAGCGAGTAGCGGGCGCCGGCCAGCTCCTCGGCGATGGTCCGGATGTCCCGGCGGACGCCGTCGAACCGCGTACCGCCGTCGCCCTGCTGCCCGGCCGGGGAAAAGTCCTCGGCAACGATGCTGCTGCTCGTGTCCACCACAAAGAACACATTCAGCCCGCTGGCGGCCGCCGGCACGGCACCGCCCGGGACCCCGGGACGGGCTGTGGCCAGAAGAAGCAGGAGCACCAGACTGCCACGAAAGAGCCAGCCGCGGAGCTCCCCCGAAGGCGCGAGCTGCTGCCGGGAACGGAACAGGACCCGGCAGATGCCCAGAACAATGCCGGCGGCCAGCGCGGCCATGAGCCACCACGGCAGCACGGGGTTGAACGTCATCGCGTCAGCCGCCAGGACGCGCCGGCCAGGACCAGGCCCGCGAACAGTGCCACAAGAAGCGGCGCCTCGGCGCGGTCTGAGACCACGGCCCGGGGCGCCCCCCGGAGTGCCGCGGCCTGGCCCAACTCGATCCCCGCGACGATGCCGGGCACCGCCCCGGGGCTGTCGAGGGCGTAGTAAGCGCCGCCGGAACCCTCCGCCACCGCGCGCAGCGAGGCGCCCGGCTGCCGCGGTTCCGTGGCTGCGTCGGCGCCGTAACCGGTGCCGTCGCCGAAGTCGTAGTCGCCGGGGTTGAGGGCGTAGACCGCTACGTTCCGGTCCTTCGCCAGGCTGCCGGCCGCCGCCAGGGTGAGGATGGGCGTGCCGGCGAGGAAGTTGTCCGTGGCCAGGATGACCGAGCGGGCGCGTTCCCCCGTTCCCGTCGTGGCGTTGACGGCATTGGCGGTGGGGAAGCCCTGGACGCAGGACGCCAGCCCGTCGCCGATCAGGGAGGAGCCCTCGCCGTTCCAGGTCCCGTCGAGGAAACTGCGGCTGCCGGCACCTTCGAAGGCCTCTTTCGCCTGCCGCAGCTGCTCCTGGACATAGTCGTAGTCGTCGGTCAGGGGAAAGACCTGCACCGCACTGCTGTCGAAGACCGTGAGGCCGATGCGCTCGCCGTCGAACTCCTTCGCGAGCCGGCCGAAGACCTCCGCGACGGCGGCGTCGGCACCGGTCATGGACCCGGAGGCGTCCAGGCAGAGGATGATGTCCCGTTTGTGCTGTTCGGGGCGGACGGTGCTGCGCTCGGCAGGCCGGGCCGCGGCCACGACGGCGGCAACCGCCAGCACGACGCCCGCTGCTGCGATGACCCTCAGTCCGTTGCGGTGCCGCCTCAGGGCCGCCTGGTACTCGGGCAGCGCCGTGAGACGGTCGCTGTGCGCGACCGGCCGGCGTCGGGCCTCCAGCGGACGGGACCGTCGGTTCGCCAGGTACCAAGCTGCGACGGCAGTGACCAGGGCAGCGGGCAGGATCCACCAGAAGGTCAGTTCCATGACCGGATCACCTCCCGCGCGGTCTCGGCCGCTTCCGGGACAGCGGAAGCCTGGCAGGCCGAGCCTTGCACAGCAAAGCCTGGCACAGCACAGCCCGGCGCGGCCGCGAATTCTGCCGGGTAGAACCGGCCGATGGCCTCCGCCACGGCGGGTAGGTTCCCGCCGTGCGGGTCCACGGACCGGAGGTCGGCAAGCGTCATGCGCGGAGCGTCCACCCCCGAGACATCCCGGGTGAAGCTGCGGATCAGCAGGCTCAGCTCCTGGTGGGCGGCGCGGGCAGAGCGCGCGCCAGCCTGGGCCTCCCGGGCGACCGAATCGATCCGCCGCAGGTAGTCCTGTTGGAGCCCGGAGATGTCCGACGGCGGTGTGAACCGCGTCGCTTCTTGCACCCCCGGCCCGGTCCGGCGGCGGGTGCTCAGGACGACGTAGGCGTACCAGACCGCCACGAGGACCAGGAGGCCCAGGGCGGCCCAGGGGAACCACCCGCTGTAGCCGAGGGGCCCGTAGAAGCTACCGTCCACGGCGGTGCCGTTCCAGGAGCGAAAAGACCGCGGGGACCACGTCGTGGCTGCCTCCGGCGTCGGCTTCGGCGATGCCCAGCCGGCGCAGCAGGGACAGCCGTGCGGCGTCGCGTTCGTCCCTGGCCCGCGTGTAGGCGCCGGCCAGCGAGGCGGACGCGGCGAGGCGGCCCGGCAGCAGTCCGGAAGTTGCCACGTCGATGGCGTCCCCGGCCCGCGCCCCCGCCCCTGCCAGTTCCGCGTCCCGGACGGTGAACCATAGAATCTCGTGCTGGGCCCGCAGCCGGCGGAGCAGCCGTTCCGTCTCCGCACCGGGCAGCCCTTCATCGACGACAACCAGGAGCAGCATCCGCTGCGCGTAGTTCCGGGCAACGAAGTCCAGCTGGGTTTCGATCCGGCTCGGCGCGGAACACAGGGAGGTACCGTCATGGACTGCCCGCAGCAGCCGCTCGAGGTGCGCTTCGCCCGTCTTGGCCGGCAGCGTCCGGGAATCGCCGGCGTCGCCACTGACCAGTCCGACGGCGTCGCCGTGGCGGTGGGCAAGGTACCCGACGACGCCGAGGACCATCACGGCGACGTCCTTCTTCTCCTCGCCGTCGCGGGATTCGGCGGCCATGTTGCGCCCGGTATCGGTGACGAGGAGGACGGTCTGCCGGCGGACGGCGAGGTAATGGCGGACCAGCGGTGAGCCGTGGCGGGCCGTGGCTTTCCAATCGATGTCGCGGACCTCATCGCCGGGCACGTAGGCGCGCAGGTCATCGAAGTCGAGGCTGCGGCCCTTGAAGACGGAGCCATATTCGCCTTCGAGCAGGCCGCGGGCCCTGCGGTGCGCGAAGATCGACATCTGCGACTTCACGCGGCGGAGGAGAGCCATCTCTAAGGAGTCTGGACGGCGGCGACGATGGCGTCGATCACGGTTTCCACCGGCACCTGCTCGGCAACCGCCTCGAAGCCCAGGATCAGCCGGTGCCGGAGGACTCGGTGCGCGAGCGATTTCACGTCCTCCGGGATGACATGGTCCCGTCCGTGGAGCAGGGCTACGGCGCGGGCGGCCTGGCTGAAGGCGATGCTGGCCCGCGGGCTGGCACCGAACTCGATGAAACCGGCAAGCCGCGCATCGATGTATTGGCCGGCGTTGCGGGTGACGAAGGCCAGGCCCACGATGTACCGGACAATGGCCGGATCGATGTACACCCGGCGGACGGTTTCCTGCAGCTCCGAGACGGCATCGAGGGAGGCGGCGGCCGCCGGCTTCTGCTCCGGACTGAAGACACCGGCGTCGATCCGGCGGATGATCTCGGCCTCTTCGGCGGGGGTGGGGTAGTCCAGCACATCCTTGAGCATAAAACGGTCCATCTGGGCCTCGGGCAGCAGGTAGGTGCCTTCCTGCTCGATGGGATTCTGGGTGGCCAGCACCAGGAATGGGGCAGGCAGCGGGTGCACCTGTCCCCCGATGGAGGTCTGGCGCTCCTGCATGGCCTCGAGCATGGCGCTCTGGGTTTTGGCGCTGGAGCGGTTGATTTCATCCAGCAGGACGATGTTGGCGTGCACCGGGCCGAGCCGGGTGACAAAGGTGCCCTGGCCGGCGTCGTAGATCTGGGTTCCGACAATGTCGCTGGGCAGCAGGTCAGGCGTGCACTGGATCCGGCGGAAGTCGGCGCTGATCGCCTCGGCCACGGTCCGGGCGGCCGTGGTCTTCGCCAGGCCCGGCACGCTTTCGAGCAGGATGTGCCCGCCGGTCATGAGCCCCACGAGCAGGGATTCGCGGAGCCTGCCCTGGCCCACCACCTTGGCCTCGAAGCTGCGGGAAATCGCGGCCAGAATCTGCTGCGCCCGGGCCAGTTCCGCCGGTTCGATCCGGCCGGCGGCCATAGTCTGAAGCACGTTGAGGTCCCCCTGGTAGCTAGTCTGGTCCGGCGGCGGCAGCTGCCGCACCACCGGCCATCCTATCCAAGCCCGTGCCCATGGATCCGGCAATGGGGACCCCTCCCCATCGCGCCTGCGCAGGACTATCCTGTTGCCATGATCCAGCTTCCAGCCAGTTACCAGGAGTACCTCGCCGGCAAGAGCGAGAGTTTCGTCAACACGGTCCGGCCCGTACTCATGCAGTCCGCGGCGGACAAGGCGCACGGCGTCAGGATTCTCGTGCTTCCGCACGGCCATCAGGCGCACCTCGACGACAATATCCCCTTCGGCACCGTCATCGAGGATATCGACTGAGCGTCGCATCGATGGGGGCCGACCGGAGCCCGGCGGCACGTCGCCGGGCGCGGACCAGCGGCCCGGCCGGCTAGCCCTCCAGCAGGAGGCGCTGCGAGCGGGGCGCCAGCATGTGCTCCAGGACAAGGCAGGCTGCTCCGATGGCTCCCACATCTTCGCCGACGCCGGTGCCCACCACCTCGATTTCGTGGATCTTCCGGGTGGCGCTGCTTTCCCTGACCAGATCCGGGATCCGGGCCAAGTAGCGGTCCGCGAGGCAGGTCCAAAAAGGGCCGCCGAAAACCACCCGGTCCACGTCCAGGGCGTTGGTGATGGTCGAGACGGCCCGGGCGACAAGCACGGCAGAGCGGTCGATGATGTCGGCGGCGCGCTGGTCCCCTGCGGTGGCCGCGGCGCACAGCGCATCGAAGCTTTCCTGGATCGCAGGGCCGTTGGCGGCCTGGTGGGAGGCGGCCAGCACACCGGCCTCGACGGCCTGGGCCACCAGCACCTGCGGGATGCAGGAGGATTTCACGCAGCCGCGCAGCCCGCAGTCACAGGGGTCCCCGTCCGGGTCAACCATGATGTGGCCGATTTCGCCGGCGTTCCCGGAGGTGCCGCGGACCACTTCGTCGTTGAGGACGATCCCGCAGCCGATCCCGGTTCCCATGTACATGAAGATGAAGCTGCCCGCGCCGCTGGGGCCGCCGGCCCAGGTTTCGGCCACCGCCGCGCTGGTCACGTCCTTATCCACAATGGTGGACAGCCCGGTGGCTTCCGCCAGGGCATCGCGCAGCGGGACCCGGTCCCAGCCGAGCAGGAGCGGAGGGTCAACGACCGTGCCTTCGTTGAGGTCGATGGGGCCGGGCGAGGCGATACCCAGTCCGGCGATCCTGGACGGGTCCACACCGGAGTCTGAGATGAGCTGCTTGATCTCGCCGGCGATGGTGTTGATGACGGCCTTGGAATCGGTGCCGGCTGGAGTCTTAATCCTGGAGTGTTTGACCACGGCGCCCAGGAGGTCCAGCACCACGAAGGTGGTCAAAGCGGGGTCCAGGTGAACGCCCACGGCAGACATTCCGGCGGCATTGAGCCGGAGAATGGTCCGCGGCTTGCCGGGCCCGGTGCCCGCCTTGCCAGCCTCGTAGATCAGGTTCTGGTCGAGCAGGCGGCGGGTGATGTTGGAGATCGTCTGCGGGGACAGGCCGACGATCTTAGCCAGCTCCACCCGGCTCAGTCCGGCCCGGGAGCGCCGGATGGCATCGACGATGACCGTAAGGTTGAAATCGCCCATCCGGGGCAGATTGGTTCCGCGCCTCGGCGAGGGCTGACGGATCTCAGACACTGGTACCCCTAAACATCTTGGCCAAGCACTGCTTATGTGAGAATGCTAGCTCACGCGCCGGGAGCCGCCCACAACCCTGCTTCATACGTCCGCAGATTTACGGATACTCGCCGTCACGGTGAATTTCGGGTTCCGGCCGATCTCCCGGGTGGGGCCTATCAGCCGCTCCAGCACCGGCCGGTAGTGCAGGTGGCTGTTGAACACCGTCCAAAGTTCCCCGCCCGGAGCGAGGACCCGCCCCGCAGCTTCTATCAGCTTGATGCCCGCCCCGGCATGGACCGCGGCCCCCACATGGAAGGGCGGATTCAGCAGGATCAGCTGGGCGCTGTCCGCCGGCAGCGAGTCCATGGCGTCGTCCTGCCGGACTTCGACCCGGTCCTGGAGCCCGTTGGCCAGGGCGGTGGCACGGGCGGAGTCGACGGCGGCCGCGGACTGGTCCGTGGCCGTGACCCTGGCCGCCGGGTGGGTGCGGGCATACATGGCCGCGAGGATCCCGGTGCCGCACCCCAGATCGACGGCATGGGCCGCAGCTGGCATCTGCGGGAGGAAGTCCAGGAGGAAGCGGGTTCCCAGGTCCAGTCCCGTTCCGGCAAAGACGGCCCCGCGGGCATAGACCGTCAGGCCCAGCTCGGCGTTGTCCGCGGAGAGCGGGAACCGCGGGGCCGCAATGGCCGGTTTGGGGCTGCTGGCCAGCAGGATCCGGGACTTCTGCCGGGCGAGCTGCGGCCGGACCTCGCCGAAGAAGCGCTCCAGTACGGCATTCATGCCCAGGCTCATGTGTTTGACCCGCCCGCCGGCGAGGAGTACGACGTCGGGCGCGGCGTGGCGGGCCACGGCGTCGGCGATTTCTTCCAGTTCGGCGAGGGACTTGGGCAGCTGGAGGAGCACCACGGTGGCCCCGGCCAGGAGCCCGGCGCCGAGCGGGAGCTGTTCAAAGCCGCCGGTGACGCCCAGCGTCCCGGCGTTGTGGCGAAGGGCGCGTTCTCCCGTGATGAGGTCCTGGTGGACGCGGACCGGGCCGGCAAAAAGGCCGGCAACGGGGGCGGCATCCGGGCCAAGAACGCCAAGTGCCCCCAGCGTCAGCGCGCCGTAGCGGTCCCCCACGATGGCGAGCCTGCTGCCCGGTTCCAGGAGCCCGGGGGCCGGCATTTCGCGGGCAGTGTCCAGCAGGAGCTTGTCCGTGGCGTCCCAGGCCTGCAGGTTCGCCGCCTCCACATCCGGGAACCTCCTCAGCCGGGAGAAGAGGGATTCGAGATTGTTGTCCGCCACGCGCGAGCTGCCGCCTGTTCTGTTCATGCCAAGTGTCTGTGACCTGGAACCACCGGTGATTTCCAAGTTCTTACTGCCAACTTATCCTGCTCCGGTCAGGTCTTCTTCACCACGCTGGACTTGAGCTGCATGGGACCGACGCCGTCCACCTTGCAGTCGATGTTATGGCCGCCCACGCCGTTCACCATCCGGATGCCGCGGACCTTGGTGCCCACCTTGATCACGGTGGAGCTGCCCTTGATCCTGAGGTCTTTGATGACCGTGACGGTGTCCCCATCGGCGAGGATGTTGCCGACGGCGTCCTTGACCGGCTTCGCTTCCTGCTCTCCGCTATTCTCTGCCCCGGCCGGGGACCATTCGTGCGCGCACTCGGGGCAGACCAGGAGCGCCCCCATCTGGTAGGCGTATTCGCTGGCGCATTCGGGGCACGGGGGCAGGGTTGCATTCATGTCCCCAATATTAGTGGCGCCGGCGGGGCGAGGGACTCCTGAGCCGCCTTGCTAAGCTGATTCGATCCCAGCGAAGGCGGCGCCGCATGTCCGACAGTCCAGTTCAATCCCACGGTCCGGTCCGGACACCAGATCCGATTCCGTCCCACCCCGCGGATTCCCGGCTGCGCTCAGTGTTGCGGACCGCCGGCCGTCTGCTCCTGGGCGGGTTCCTGGTCCTGGCCGGCGTCAGCCATCTGAGCTGGAGCCGTGAGGCCTTCCGCGCCCAGGTTCCGCCCTGGCTGCCGATGGATGTGGACTTCGTGGTGGTGGCGTCCGGGCTGGTGGAAATCGCCCTGGGACTGGGTCTGATCCTGCTCTGGCGGAGGCGCGCATCCCTCGGCTGGATCGTTGCGGCCTTCTTCGTGGCGGTGTTCCCGGGAAACATCTCGCAGTTCGTCACGGCAACCGATTCCTTCGGTCTCAACTCGGACCTGAGCCGCGGGATCCGACTCCTCTTCCAGCCGCTGCTCGTGGTGTGGGCCCTGTGGGCGACGGGTGCCTGGCGGTCGTGGCGGACCCGGCGGCAGGAGAGCCGGCCGGAAAACAGCTGAGGCCCCGCTCACTGAGCAGGGCCTCTTCGGTGGAGCTGAGGGGACTCGAACCCCTGACCCCCTGCATGCCATGCAGGTGCGCTACCAGCTGCGCCACAGCCCCGAATTACTGGTGAAGAACCGGTTTCCCGGAAGCAACCAGATCAGCTTAATCCACATTGTGCGCTGGCGCGAATCGACGCGCCACGCAGTTCAGCGGCGCGGACGCACCTGCCTGCCAGCGCTCGTCAATGACCAGGCCTACCTGCCGTCGGACGTCGGTAGCGGGCGGTATGTGAGTATTGAAGAATGAAAAAGCTCAGGTCCGAACGGTTGACCCTACGCCGCTGGGAGGAGTCGGATGCTGACTTTGTTTTCGACATGTACTCTCGCTGGGAAGTGCAGCGTTTCATCGGCGGAGCGGCGGCTCCTCGTGTAATGGAGAGCCGATCGGAAGCTGAAGATCGCATAAATATTTGGCGGGCAATGGACCATCCCGTTCATGGCTCCTGGGCCATTGAAGAGCAGCATTCGGGAAGACTTATTGGCACTCTGCTGTTGAAATTTATTCCGGCATCAGGACTGGCTATCCCGCTGCAGCCGTCCTCAGACACTGAAATAGGCTGGCATCTTCATCCTGATGCGTGGGCCAACGGCTACGCTTCCGAGGCGGCGTCCGCCGTCTTGGAGTATGCCTTCGACGCGGGCCTGGGGAGAGTTATCGCGGATACCGAACCAGCTAACGCCGCATCGCAGAAAGTTTGCACCCGTATCGATATGACACACGAAGGCCTCACCTCCGCCTATTACAACGAAACTTGCGAGCTTTTCGTCTCGGCAAAAAACCGCACCGGTAGCTCCGGTCGGAGTTGTGCGGACAATTTCTGACATTCCGTGCAAGCGACATCGGAAGATAGCAGCCGGTTGGGGCGTACGCGAAGTCGGAGGGTCAATACGCGCACCCCCGACCGTATATCCACCTTTCTTGTCAAATTTGGGTCAGATCTTACGCGGGCACTCCGCACCTCGTTCGGCATTGGCGCCGCAGCTTCTTGACCTGTTCAGTGCGGAGTCGGGGAGGTCGGGCAGGTCGACGCTCCTGGATGTTCGGTTCAAGGAGTATCTCCGGGTTGCTCCGAGGCACGCGTAAGCCGGGCACCCAGGGTGGCCATTCGCTCGCGCAGTGCGGCCGGGCTGTGGACGGTGAAGTCCTCGCCGATCAGCCCGAGGTGGAGCGCCAATTCGTCTAGGGAATTGGATCCTGTGACTAACTCGCAGCGGCCGTCGTCGTGTCCTGTGATGACGCCGATGCCGGGTCCAATTCGCTCTGCCACGAGCCCCGCTGAGGCCTCGATAGTCACCCGGCACTGGTAGCGGTAGGCCCCGGTTGATACTCCCCGTGAGACGTAGGCGGCGATATCCGGTCCGGGCGCTGCCCGGGGGACGAACCGCGGACCGGTCGGAGTCCTCGGCATGAACCGGTCCAAGCGAAAGGTCCGCCAGTCCAGCCGGCCCAGATCCCACGCCACGAGGTACCAGCGGCGGCCGGAGTGAACAATGCGGTGGGGTTCAAGCACACGCCGGGCCGGAGCGCCGTCGTGGTTCCGATAGTCAGCGCGCAGTTGCTGGTGGTCACGGATAGCAGCGGCCACGGCTACAAGCACGTCAACGTCGACGACGGTTCCGGAACCCGTCATCGGAACAATCGCAGCGTTGAGTGTCTGCACCCGGTGCCGCAGCCTGGACGGCAGGAACTGTTCGAGTTTGGCCAATGCGCGGACTGCGGTTTCATCTATGCCGGCCAGTCCGCTGACGGTGGCGCCTCGCAGTCCCACCGCCACCGCCACCGCCTCGTCATCATCGAGCAGCAGCGGTGGAAGCGCCGCACCGATTCCAAGCCGGTAACCGCCACCTGTTCCGGGCCGGGCCTCCACCGGATACCCCAGCAACCGCAACCGCGCCATGTCGCGGCGAACGGTACGCTCAGTGATCTCCAGCCGCGCGGACAGCTCGACGGCGGACCAGTCCCTGTGGGTCTGCAGTAGGGAGAGCAACTGCAGCAGCCGGGCGGAGGTTTCCAACATTCTTCAGATTCTGTCACTAGTTCCGGACCATAGCTGTCCGGAACTACGGGCAGGCTCCTTCCATGACGAACGCGCAGAGCATCCACCCTTTCCGTATCGAGGTTCCGCAGTCTGAGCTTGAAGACCTGGCCCAGCGGCTGTCCCGGACCCGGTTTCCGGCTCCGCTGCCCGGCGACGGGTGGGACACCGGAGTTCCGGTGGCCTATCTGCGCGAGCTGGTGCACTACTGGTCAACGGGGTACGACTGGCGCGCCCAGGAATCCACACTGAACCGGCACCCGCAGTTCACCACTGAAATCTTCGGACAGAACATCCACTTCCTGCATGTGCGCTCCCCCGAACCGGACGCCATGCCGCTGCTGCTCACGCACGGGTGGCCGGGATCCTTCGTGGAGTTCCTGGACGTGATCGGCCCGCTCACCAATCCGGTCGCTCATGGCGGCAACGCAGCGGACGCGTTCCACTTGGTGATTCCCAGCCTGCCGGGCTTTGGCTTCTCCGCACCCGTCACCGACGCCGGCTGGAACACCACCCGCATCGCCGCGGCCTGGACCGAGCTGATGCAGCGCCTGGACTACGAACGGTTCGGGGTTCAGGGTGGAGACATCGGCGCGGGCGTCTCCGCCGCAATAGCGCGGCTCGCACCCGGGCGGGTCACCGGCGTCCACGTCAACGGCAGCCTCGGCACGCCCCTGCACGGCCCCGACCAAGCCGAACAGGAAACCCTCACAGACCTCGAACGCGACCGGGTGGCCCGGGTGGAGGCCTTCATGGCCGAGGAATTCGGTTACATCTCCATCCAGTCCACCCGGCCCCAGACGCTCGCCACAGCCCTCACTGATTCCCCGGTCGGACAGCTGGCGTGGATCGTGGACAAGTTCCGCGAATGGTCCCACCCCCGCACCACACTGCCCGATCTGGTCATCGGCCGCGACCGGCTGCTGACCAACGTCATGATCTACTGGCTCACCGCGACGGCCGGCTCCTCCGCCTACGTGGGCTACGCCCAAGCATCCGCGTGGGGCGAACCCAAGGAGCCCTCCGGAGTGCCGACCGGCGTGATCATGTTCGCCCACGACGTCGGCATCCGCCGTTACGCCGAAACTGAAAACACCATCACCCGCTGGACCGACGTCGAGGACCGCGGCGGACACTTCGCCGCCCTGGAGGAGCCGGAACTGCTCACCGGGGACATCCGCGCCTTCTTCCACGCGCTGCGCCAGCAGCCCGGCCAGATACCGTGACCGCGGCGCGGTGGAGCCGGCTATGGTCGCCAGCTAACGAAATAGGCACAAAAAAATCCGCCGGAATCTTTCGATTCCAGCGGATCATTCGGTGGAGCTGAGGGGACTCGAACCCCTGACCCCCTGCATGCCATGCAGGTGCGCTACCAGCTGCGCCACAGCCCCGAATTTTGGTTGCCCCGACTCCGTCAGCTTACGCTTCCGGCTCCGTCTCTTGGTCCGGATCTCTCCGAAGCAACTCAAATATCTTAGAACAGCCTTTCGGAAAATTCCAAATCGGGCATATTCGGGCTTCAGGCCCGGCCGCTCCCGTCTGCTACTCGGTTTCGGAGGCCACGGGAGCCTTGGCCGAGCTGTCGTCGCCCAGTTGCAGGTCGACGACGGGGCAGTCCTTCCAGAGCCGCTCAAGGGCGTAGAATACGCGGTCTTCCTCGTGCTGGACGTGGATGACAATGTCGCCGTAGTCCAGCAGGACCCAGCGGCCGCCGGAGCGTCCCTCGCGGCGGATCGGCTTGAGGTCGAACTTGGAAAGTTCGTCTTCGATGCCGTCCACGATGCCGTTGACCTGGCGTTCGGACGGTGCCGAGGCGATCAGGAAGATGTCGGCCAGGGCCAGACGCTCGCTGACGTCCATGGCCATAATGTCCTCGGCGAGTTTCTCCGCGGCAGCTCGGGCTGCATGTCGGGCTGTGGCGATGGCTGATTCTGTTGCAGTCACGGGACTCCTTATTGGGGTGAAAAGCTGTGGTGTTGAATTCTGCGGGGTTGAAAGGACGGGCTAAGGGGCCCCGGCGGAAGAACCGGTGCAGAAGCCTGCGGGGTTATCGGCCTAGGCCGGTGATGATCAGGGTGATGCCGGCAACGAGCGCCAGCACACCCAGGGTCAGCACGCCCAGCTGCAGCAACCGGAGGCGCCGGGCCCGGCCGAGGCCGGCAGTGGCCGCATCCAGCGGATCGAGTCCATAGGCCGAATTCGCCGCCACCGGCGGCCGGCCCTCCAACTCGTCGTCGGGCCGGTTCACCGCGGGGGCTCCCGCGGTCTGCTGCGACGGTGCCGGAGTCCCGGGCGCTGCCCTGGCGGCCGCCTCGGCGCGGGCGAGCACTCCGGCCCGGCCCGCCTCAGGTCCCGGGCCGTGCTCTCGGGAGGAACCGGGACGGCGGTTCCCAGATTTCCGGGGTTTCTCCACCCGGGGACCCGAGTTGGTGACCACCGGAACGTAGGACGTGGCCGGGCGCTTCATGACGGGCCGCTCCACGCCGGGAACCTGGACGAACTCCAGGGGTGTCACCATCGCCAGGTTGTTGGCGGTGGTGGGATCGTTCCGCGCTGGCTCCGGCTGACTGTTCTGGTCGGCGAGCTTCTGCTTGGCGGCGGCCCTGCGGTTCAGCACGGCAGCCCGCTCGGCCAGGGCAATCTGCTCGGCCAGTACGGCAGGATCGACGGCGTCGGGATCCGCTGCGTTGATGTGCTCGATTTTGGCCAGCTGGTTCTGGGCCTGCCGGGCGAGGAGCTCACGCGCGGCCAGGGCCTGTTCCACGGTCATACCCTCGGGACCCTTGCCGCCGGGACCGGGGGCACCGGTGTCCCGGTTTGCGGCCTTCGTGCCCTTGGGCACCGCCGGCTGCTCTCCCGACGTAGCGCCCGGCTGGGGCCCGCCCGGCTGGGGCCCGTCCGGCTGGGGCACAACGGGCGTGGCCCGGGTCCGCGGCGAGGTGGGGACAATCAGGTTGGCCGACGTCGCGGGGGCTGTTTCGGCGGCCAGCTGTAGGAGCCGGAGCTGGCGCCGTGTGAGCGGTCCGCTGCCTGCCAGGTGGCCCTCTTTTTCGGCAAGTTCTTTGATGGTGCGCAATGCGGCGCGGTCCCGGGCGCGGACCTGGGAGGACCGTTCGGACCCCGTTCGCACGGAGTCCACGGGGCCCTCGGCCACGCGGCGGCTGCGGCCGGTGGTTTCGGCGGGGGTGGGCTCGCCGGGGTCAACCTGCGCGGCGGGCTTTGAGGCAAGCCGGTTTGAGGCAGGCGAAACCTCGCCCGGACCCCCGGGAGTATCCGGCCCGGACTCCTGGTTCGCTTCCAGGCGTTCATCTCTGGCCTGTCGCAGTTCGCGACGGCTGCGGACGGGTGGCTGTTCCTGACTCATTGCAGACTCATTCAATGCTGGCGGGTTGGGCTGTCTCGGTGGCTCGGTCATATCGTGCGGCGCGGTGTCCGGCCCCGCGGTCGACGGTTGCTGGGTCGCCGTCGTACAGTCCGTACTTGGCGATGTACTGGACCACACCGTCCGGCACGAGGTACCAGACGGGATTCCCCGCCGCGACCCTGCTGCGGCAGTCCGTCGAGGAGATCGCCATGGCGGGAACTTCCAACAGGCTGACGTCCTTGCGACCCATCCCGTCCAGGACGTGGCCGGGGCGGGTGACGCCGACAAAGTGCGCCAGGGACCACAGCTCGTCGATGTCCTTCCAGGACAGAATCTGGCCCAGGGCATCGGCCCCGGTGATGAAGAACAAATCAGCGTCGGGCCGCTGCGTGCGCAGATCCCGCAGCGTGTCAATCGTGTACGTGGGGCCAGGCCGGTCAACGTCGACCCTGCTTACGGTGAAGCGCGGGTTCGAGGCCGTGGCGATCACAGTCATAAGGTAGCGGTGCTCGGCCTCGCTGACCTTCTTGCTCAGCTTCTGCCACGGCTGGCCCGTCGGTACAAACACCACTTCATCCAAGTCGAACTTGGCCGCGACCTCGCTGGCCGCGACAAGGTGGCCATGGTGGATCGGGTCGAAGGTGCCGCCCATCACACCAAGCCGCAGGCGGCGCTGGGCGCCGCGCTGCTTTGCTGTGGCGGAAATATTAGTGCCCGTGGCCGTTATCGTGCTTATTCGGGTGCTGGCGGTGCGGATCCGCGTGCTCCTCGACGGCCGCGTGCCGCTTGCCCAGATTGGAGTAGGACAGCGTGACGAACAACATGACGAGGAGGATTGCGAAGATCGATGCCCCGAAAACCCACGGCGGCGCCCAAATCGGTGCGAGTTCCTCCTGGCCGGCTTCGCCGACGACGGCAATGATGGTGGCGATCTGCTGCGACAGCATGTTCTCCCCTAGTGAGTTCAAAATTTAGCGACGGCGGATGTCCCCGCCGTTCCGGACTTCTGTTCCATGTTACAGCGTTGCTAGCCCCTGATCTGGCCCTCGCCCTGCACAATCCACTTGGTGGTGGTGAGCTCGGTCAGTCCCATCGGACCGCGCGCGTGCAGCTTCTGGGTGGAAATCCCCACCTCGGCGCCCAAGCCCAGCTCGCCGCCGTCGGTAAACCGGGTGGACGCGTTGACGATCACTGCGGCCGAATCGACCTCCGCGATAAAGCGTTCGGCGTTGGCGAGGTCGTTGGTCAGGATGGCCTCGGTGTGCCCGGTTGACCAGGTGCGGATGTGCTTGACGGCGTCGTCCAGGCTGTCCACCATGGCGACGGCGAGGTCCAGGTCCATGTACTCGGTGGCCCAGTCCTCTTCGGTGGCGGGGACGGATGCGACCGTCGCCGGCAGGGCCGCCCGGATCCTGTCATCGACGTGCAGGGTGACGCCGGCGGAGCGCAGGGCGGCGGCGACGGCGGGCAGCACGGTGGAATCCGAGTGGACAAGGAGGGTTTCCACGGTATTGCAGACGCTGGGCCGCTGGGTCTTGGCGTTGAGCAGGATATCCACGGCCATGTCTTCGTTGGCCGAGGAGTCCAGGAAGATGTGGACATTGCCTTCGCCGGTCTCAATCACCGGCACCTTGGCGTTGGTCACCACCGACTGGATCAGCTCGCGGCCGCCGCGGGGAATGAGCACGTCGACGCGGCCTCGGGCCCGCATGAGGGCGTTCGCGCCTTCGCGTCCGAACTGGTCCACGCTCTGCACGGCGTCGGCGGGCAGGCCTGCCGACTCCAGGGCCTCGCGGAGGACAGTGACCAGGGCCGAGTTCGTAGCGGCGGCGGCGCTCCCGCCGCGCAGGATCACTGCGTTGCCGCTCTTCAGGCCCAGCCCGGCAATGTCCACGGTGACGTTGGGACGCGCCTCGTAAATGGCGGCGACGACGCCCATGGGTACGTTGATCTGGCGCAGGCGCAGCCCGTTGGGGAGGGTCTGGCCGCGCACCACATTACCCACCGGATCGGGTAGGTTCGCGAGGTTTTCAAGCGCCGCGGCAAGCGCCCGGATGCGGTCGCTGGTGAGCGTGAGGCGGTCCAGCAGTGCCGCGGAGGTTCCGCTGGCCCGGCCCGCGGCAACATCCTGGGCGTTCGCCGCGAGGATCTGGCTCTGGTGCGCCAGCAGGGCGGCGGCGACGGCGCGCAGGCCGCGGTCCTTCCACGCCCGGTTGGCGCGCGCCATCCGGCGGGCGGCGTTGCGGGAACGGTCGGCAATCGCGTGGACGGCGGCCTCGACGTCGGCGGATGAAAGACGCTCCGTCTCCTGCCCGGGAACAAAGGCCGCCTGCGTGGCGTCGTCGGAAGTCTCAGCGGCTTGGGGAATCAGTGCCTCAGTCATCCTTCAAGTCTAGGCAGGTGCAGCGGCTAAACCAGAACCAGGTCGTCAACGTGGACAACCTCACGGTCAAATCCGCGTCCCAGCGACTCCCCGAGTTCCACCGTGGAACGGCCCAGCATCTGCGGCAACTCAGCCGCTGAATAGTTGACCAGACCGCGCGCAATGACCGTGCCGTCGGCGGCGACCATTTCCACGGCGTCGCCGGCCTCGAAACTGCCTTCAACCGCGGAGATCCCGGCCGGGAGCAGCGAGGTGTGGTGGTCACAGACAGCCGTCACCGCGCCGTCGTCGAGGATCAGCCGGCCCTGCACATGCGCGAGGTGCGCAAGCCACATCATCCGCACGGGCTTGCGGGCCCCGTTCACGGTGAACCACGTGCCAACGTCGTCGCCGGCCAGCGCTGCCGCCACATTGGCCGTCGACGTGACCATCGCGGGGATCCCGGAATCAGCCGCCATGATGGCCGCCTCGACCTTTGTCTGCATTCCGCCGGTTCCCACTCCGGCCTTGCCGGGCGCGCCAATGGTCACGCCCTCGAGGTCCTGCGGACCATCCACCCGGGGAATCCGCTTGGCGCCCTTCGCGGGAGGGCCGTCATAGAGCGAATCAACGTCGGAGAGCAGCAGCAGGGCATCGGCACGCACCAGGTGGGCAACGAGTGCCGACAGGCGGTCATTGTCGCCGAAGCGGATCTTGTGCGTGGCCACGGTGTCGTTTTCATTTACCACCGGCACCACGCCGAGGTTGAGCAGTCTGTTCAGGGCGCGGAAGGCGTTCGTGTGATGGCTGCGCCGCATGAGGTCATCGGCGGTGAGCAGCACCTGGCTTACAGTCACGCCGTGCGCACCGAACGCCTGGGTGTACCGCGCCATGAGGAGTCCCTGGCCCACGCTGGCCGCAGCCTGCTGGGTAGCCAGGTCCCGGGGACGTTTGGCCAGTCCCAGCGGTGCCAGGCCCGCCGCGATGGCCCCCGACGACACCAGGATGATTTCCATGCCCGCATTGCTCTTGGCCGCAAGGGCATCCGACAGCGCGATGAGCGCTTCTTCCGATATGCCGCCCTTGATGCTGGTCAACGACGACGAGCCGACCTTGACCACGATGCGGCGCGCTCTGGCAAGCACGCTCCTGCCGTTGCCTGGTTCCTCGATAATGGCTGCGGACCCCACACTCACGTCTGCGGGCTCACTCCGCATTTTCTTCGCCCAGTGCACTCTCCTTGAGCGGCTTGGCGACCCTGCGGCTGCTGACGGATTCGGTCCAGATGCCGGCTTTGCGCTCGGCTTCGAGCTCGGCGCGGGCGGCGGCTTTGGCCTCGCGGCGTTCCACCTGCTCGTCACGCTTCTGTCCGCGGGTGGGGCGGTCGCCGATGTCGGCGAAGCGCACGTCGGTGCCCCGCGGCGCGGCGAGCAGCTCGGCACCAGCCATCATGGTCGGCTCCCAGTCGAAGACGACGCCGTCATCCTCGCCGATCACGACCGTGTCGCCCGGCACGGCGCCCTGCTTGAAGAGTTCGTTTTCGACGCCGAGCTTGGCGAGGCGGTCGGCGAGATAGCCGATAGCTTCCTCGTTGGTGAAGTCGGTCTGCTTGACCCAGCGCACGGGCTTGTCGCCGATGACGCGGAACAGCGGTTCGAGGTTCTTTTCTTCGCGGCGGATCTTGAAGCCTGATTCGTTGACCGCCCGGGGCTTGAGCACGGGGGCGTGGACCTTCGGCGGGGCGGCGGCGAGGGCGTCGCGGGCGGCCTGGACGATCTCGCCCATGGCGAAGCCGAGCTGGCGCAGGCCTTCATGGCTCGTGGCTGAGATCTCGAAGACCTTGTAGCCGCGGGATTCGAGTTCCGGGCGGACGAATCCGGCCATGTCCTTGCCGTCCGGCAGGTCCACCTTGTTCAGGGCGATGAGGCGGGGGCGGTGGTTCAGCGGCACCACCTCGCCGTCGGCTCCGCTGTAGCTCATGTCCACCGCGTACTTCTCGAGCTCGGCTTCGATGATGGCCAGGTCCGAGAGCGGGTCGCGGTCCGACTCGAGCGTGCCGCAGTCCAGCACGTGCACCAGGGCGGCGCAGCGTTCGACGTGGCGCAGGAAGTAGTGGCCGAGGCCCTTGCCTTCGCTGGCACCCTCGATCAGTCCCGGGACGTCGGCGATGGTGAAGCGCATCTCGCCGGCCTGGACGACGCCGAGGTTCGGGATCAGGGTGGTGAAGGGGTAGTCGGCGATCTTGGGCCGCGCCGCCGACATGGCGGCGATGAGGCTGGATTTGCCGGCGGACGGGAAGCCGACGAGGGCGATATCCGCGATGGACTTCAGTTCCAGGACGACGTCGCTGGACTCGCCTTCGATGCCGAGCAGGGCGAAGCCGGGGGCCCGGCGCTTCTGGGACGAGAGCGAGGCGTTGCCGAGCCCGCCGATGCCGCCGGCGGCCGCAATGTATTCGGCGCCTTCGCCCACGAGGTCCGCGAGGACAGCGCCGTCCTTCGACTTCACCACGGTACCCTCAGGCACCGGAAGGATCAGGGTTTCGCCGTTTTTGCCGCCGCGCCAGTCACCCATGCCGGGGCCGCCGTTGGTGGCGTGCCGGTGGGGCGCGTGGTGGTAGTCAAGCAGGGTGGTGGTCTGGGGATCAACACGCAGGATGACGTCGCCGCCGTTACCGCCGTTGCCGCCGTCGGGACCGCCGAGCGGCTTGAACTTCTCGCGGTGGACGGAGACACAACCATGGCCGCCGGTACCGCCGGATACGTGCAGTACTACCCGGTCTACAAAGCTCGCCACGTGGATCTCCTCAGTGCTGTTCCTTAGGCCCCCGAAGCGGCCCAAGATGATTGTAATGCGGTTAAAACACCGGTGGAGCGGACCTATTGGCCCGCCCCACCGATTTTATTGCTTGTTGTTACTCTGCAGCTGCAGCAGCCACGATGTTCACAACGCGGCGACCACGGCGGGTGCCGAACTCGACGGCGCCGGGGGCCAGTGCGAATAGGGTGTCGTCCCCGCCGCGGCCTACGCCGGCGCCCGGGTGGAAGTGGGTGCCACGCTGGCGGACGATGATCTCGCCTGCGGAAACTACCTGGCCGCCGAAGCGCTTGACGCCGAGGTACTGGGCGTTGGAGTCACGACCGTTGCGAGTGGAACTCGCGCCTTTTTTATGTGCCATTTGAAAATGCCTGCCTTAAAAATTCTGGGGAATCTGCTGAAAACCTGAACAGTAACGGGTAGTTACTTGATACCGGTGATCTTGACCTTGGTCAATTCCTGACGGTGACCCTGGCGCTTCTTGTAGCCGGTCTTGTTCTTGAACTTCTGGATGACGATCTTCGGACCACGAAGGTCTTCGAGGATCTCAGCCGTAACCGTTACCTTGGCCAGGTCCGCGGCAGCGGACGTCACCTTGTCGCCGTCCACCAGGAGCAGTGCGGGCAGCGCAAAGGTGCTGCCGGCTCCACCGGGGACGCGGTTCAGGGTAACGAAGTCTCCAACGGAAACCTTCTCTTGGCGGCCGCCTGCGCGGACAATCGCGTACACCACTGGGGAACTCACTTCTCTCGACGTTTATTACTAGATTTGCGTGCGGAACCTGGGTCCAAGTTACTTGGTCCGGCTCACGCTGTGCCTCTACGCCGGTGGGTTCCCCGGGGGAACCCATGAGCTATCCCGTGGACAATACGGAAACGGATTGTCCTCAAGGTCATAACCCAAGTGTTGGCGTAAGCACCGAAGATTCAGACTACGCTAATTTTGCCTTCGGTCGCAAATGAGGCTGGTTCCGGCGGGTAGTTCGTGATAGGCGCCACTTGGCGGTGACCAATTGATACTGACCAATTGGTAGTGACCGAGTGGTGCCGCCGCGACTTCCGGTACCGTGCCCGACTATCGTACAGGCCGGGCCCGTAGACCGGGTCAGGCGTACAGCCGCGGCGCGTCGAAGAACTCCACTTCGTAGCCGGCTGACTGACGGAAGGCCAGCGCCATGGCCTCCCGCTCATGCCCCGAGGCCAGCCGGGCCGCCGCATCCGTGTAAGCGATCGCCTGCCGGGTCGCGGCGGCAAATTCCTCATTGGCGTAGGCCCGCAGCCACACGGCGTAGGGGTGCGCTTCCGGCGCCCCGGCGGCCAGGAACTGTCCGTGCAGGGTTTCCCCCACCTCGGCGTAGAGCCAGAAGCACGGCAGGACGGCGGCCACCAGCACTCCGTAGCTGCCGGAGACGGAGGCGGCCAGCAGATGGTCCACATAGGACTTGGTGACCGGCCCCAGCCGCAGGTCTGCCGTGCGGGTGCTGAGCCAGTTCCGGTGCAACCCGGACTCGACCTCAAGGCAGTTCTGCGCGGAGCGCGCCCAAAAGAGTTGTTCGGCTTCGGTGGGCGCGATGGCCGCCGCCCGGGCCAGCACGCGGGAATAGCCGTTGAGGTATCGGGCGTCCTGCGCCAAGTAGTAGGCGAAGTCCTTCTCCGGCAGCGTGCCGTCGGCCAGCGCCTTGATGAACTCCAGCCCGTAGATCGCCTCCAGGTCCGCGGCGGCGCTGTTACGGAGGCCGGCGGCGAACTCGCCCTCCGCCGGCGCGTGGTGCTGCGGGCCGGCATGGTGCTGGGTCAGATGCTGCACATGGTGGAAATGGTGGACCGGGCCGTTCCCGCTTCCGACGCCGAGACGCTCCGAATCGCGCAGCGCACCCGCCAGCCACGGTTTGACCTCGCGGAGCGCCGCCTCCCAGTCCCCCACACGGACCTGCACGGTGGCGATCGCCGAGGACAGCGAGCAGCCCGTGCCGTGGCTGTTGCGGGTGGGCACCCTCTCCCCCTGCACCACCACGACGTCCTGGCGCAGCAATCCGCCGGTGTTGACGAGCGCATCGGGGCAGCCGCCATCGGCACCGTCTCCCCCCGGGCCGGTCCCGCCGTCCAGGTGGCCTCCCTTCACAAGGACCGTGGTGCCGGCCAGTGCGGCGAGCCGCTTGCCCTGAGCCAGGGCCTCGTCCCAGTCCGCGGCGACGGGTTCCCTGAGCAGGATCGCCAGCTCCGCGAGGTTGGGCGTGATCAGGTCCGCGTAGGGGAGCAGCGCGTGCAGGGCCGCCCCGGATGACTCCGGCAGCAGACGGTCACCGCTTGTTGCCACCATCACCGGGTCCAGGACCACGACGCCGGGCCTCGCCTTTTCGAGCCAGCCGTGGACGGCGTCGATCACGTCGGTGTCCCCCAGCATGCCGATCTTGACGGCGTCGATACTGATATCCGCGCTGATCGCGTCCAGCTGGGCGGTCAGGAACGCCGCCGGCGGGACGTGGACCGCACTGACGCCCCGGGTGTTCTGGGCGGTCAGGGCCGTGATCGCCGCCATGCCGTAGCCGCCGTGCGCCGCAATGCTCTTCAGATCGGCCTGGATGCCTGCCCCGCCGGAGGGGTCCGAGCCGGCGATGGCGAGCACGCGCGGGATCCTGGGCTCGGCGGTGCGCTGGGCGTGCGGCAGAAGTGCGGCCGCAAAAGTCGATACTTCTAAAGTGGGGACTGCAAAGGCGGATGAAGCCAAGAGAGACATCCCTTCGCCGGTGCTAACCGGACAGGTTCAACGGGTCTGGATCTCAGCCGGCTCGATACGCGGCACCCCGTGTCAGTGCTTCAGCCTAGCCGTACCGCCCAACGAAGTCGCGTTAACGAAGTCGCGGGTGCTGCCCGAACCCTGCGCATCGCTACGCCGGGTCCGGACCGCACCCGCGGTCCTGCTGCTCTACTGAAGTGCTGCCGTGCTGGGCTGCTGCCGTGTTGGGCTGTTACAGCTCCGACGCCGGTACGCCGACGCCGAGGATGATCGGCTGGTTCGCGGCCGGCTTCACTGCTGCCGGTGCGGCGGCCGGAGCCTTGGCCTCGTGCACTCCACCTGCTGCTGGCTGCGTGGCTGTCCGTCGGTGCTCCGTGGCCTCACGGTGTTCAACGGACGTCGCGTTGGCTGCACCCTGGGCGCGGCTGGCGCTCCGGTTGCGGCGGCCGCGGCGTGCTCGGGACGTGCCGGCCTCTGTCTCGGCCTCAGTCTTGGAACCCGGCCCCTGGGCACGTCCCGGTCCGGTGCCGCCGGCACGGGCCGGAGCCGCCGCAGCTGCTCGGCCTGTGGCCGGCGTGCTGTCCTCGGTTTCGCCCAGCTGGGCGAAGGCTTCGGTCAGCAGGTCCAGGGTCAGGGCCGTTGCCGGGGACTCGTCCGCGTGCTCGACGAACGGCAGGGCGACTTGCTCGCCACCGAAGGTCAGCACGGCAGCGGGCCGTCCGGCAGCTTCCTCCGTGGCG
Source organism: Arthrobacter sp. CG_A4 (assembly GCF_035985125.1). Taxonomy (NCBI): domain Bacteria; kingdom Bacillati; phylum Actinomycetota; class Actinomycetes; order Micrococcales; family Micrococcaceae; genus Arthrobacter; species Arthrobacter sp. CG_A4. The sequence goes on from NZ_JAXCID010000006.1 coordinate 72,317, forward strand.
GCGAACTGCGCGACGGCGTCGACGGCGGCCCGACGCGCCTCGGCGTCGGCCTGGCGGGTTCCGGCGTCGGCGTCGCCGTCGTGCAGGTGGGAGGCGTGCGCCGCTGCGGCAATATTCGCCAGGGCGGCGCGGGTTGTTTCGGCCTTGGCGTGGCGCTCGGCCTCGGTGGGCTCGGCATGGACTGGTGCCTGGGCGGACTGGTCCTCGGTGCCCTGGCCGCCCCGGCCGCGGCGGCGGCCCTTGCGCTCGGTCCGTGCCGCGGGCTGGCTCTCGGCCCGCGGGACGTAGTGCTCGGCGGCAACCGTGTTGGCCCGGCGGTGCTCCACCGGCTCGTCGTGGGTGACAATGCCGCGGCCATCGCAGGTTTCGCACTGTTCGCCGAAGACTTCCAGCAGCCCGGTGCCCATCCGCTTGCGCGTCATCTGCACGAGGCCCAGCGAGGTCACCTCCGCCACCTGGTGCTTGGTCCGGTCACGGCCCAGGCACTCCACCATGCGGCGCAGCACGAGATCGCGGTTGGACTCGAGCACCATGTCGATGAAGTCGATGACGATGATGCCGCCGATGTCGCGGAGCCGGAGCTGCCGGATGACTTCCTCTGCTGCTTCCAGGTTGTTCTTGGTGACGGTTTCCTCCAGGTTGCCGCCGCTGCCGGTGAACTTGCCGGTGTTGACGTCCACCACGGTCATGGCTTCGGTGCGATCGATCACGAGAGACCCGCCGGAGGGCAGGAAGACCTTGCGGTCCAGTGCCTTGTGGATCTGCTCGTCGATGCGCCAGGCCGCGAAGATATCCGTGTCCTTGGTCCACTTCTCGAGCCGGCCCACGAGGTCCGGAGCCACGTACGTGACGTAGGCCTCGATGGTGTCCCAGGCTTCCTCGCCGGAGACGATCAGCTTGGAGAAGTCCTCATTGAAGACGTCCCGGACCACCTTGATGGTCAGGTCGGGTTCGCCGTAGAGCAGTTCAGGGGCGAGCATCTTGGACGACGTCGACTGGCTCTCGATCCCTTCCCACTGCGCACGGAGGCGGTTGATGTCGTGCGTGAGCTCTTCCTCGGACGCACCCTCGGCCGCGGTGCGGACAATGACGCCCGCATCCTCCGGCAGGCGGTCCTTGAGGATCCGTTTGAGGCGGTTGCGTTCGACGTCGGGCAGCTTGCGGGAGATGCCGGTCATGGAACCGCCGGGCACGTACACGAGGTAGCGGCCGGGCAATGAGATCTGGCTCGTGAGCCGGGCGCCCTTGTGGCCCACCGGATCCTTGGTGACCTGGACCAGGACGGAGTCGCCGGACTTCAGCGCATTCTCGATCCGGCGCTGCTTGCCTGCGAGGTTGACGGATTCCCAGTTCACCTCACCGGCGTAGAGCACGGCGTTGCGGCCGCGTCCGATGTCAACGAAAGCGGCTTCCATGGAGGGCAGCACGTTCTGGACCCTGCCCAGGTAGACGTTGCCGATCAGGGAGTCCTGCTGGGTTTTGGAGACGAAGTGCTCGGCCAGGACACCGTCTTCCAGGACGCCGATCTGGATTCTGTCGTCGCGCTGGCGGACGATCATCTGGCGGTCCACGGACTCGCGGCGGGCCAGGAACTCCGCCTCGGTGATGACGGTGCGGCGTCGGCCGGTATCGCGGGATTCGCGGCGGCGCTGCTTCTTGGCCTCGAGGCGGGTGGAGCCCTTGAGTGAGGTGACCCGGTTGTTGACCGGAGCCTCGCTGGCCGCGCGGGGCGCACGGACACGGGTCACCGTGTTGGGCGGATCGTCATCCTCCCCGCCGGTCAGTTCCAGGTCCTGGTCACCGCGGCGACGGCGGCGGCGGCGGCGGGACGTCACGCCGTCGGCCAGCGTCTCCTCGGAACCGTCTTCGGCTTCCCCGGTGGCACCGTCGCCTTCGCCTTCCCCGTCGGTCTCGGTCTCGGTCTCAGTCCCGGTCTCGGCGGTGCGACTGCGGCCACGACGGCCACGGCTGCGGCGACGGCGGCGGCCGTCGCCATCTTCGCCTTCCTCGCCTTCTTCGTCTTCGGCTTCCTCCGCGGCGGCCGGTGCCGGACGGACGGCGGCGGTCAGGTCCGGGGCCTGGAAGATCATCGAGGTGACGGCACCGGGCTCCAGGAAGAGCGAGGAGGCTGCCGACGGCGATTCGGCCGGCGCAGCTTCTGCCTCCTCGGCGTCGGGGGCTGCTGTTGCAGGGGTGGCTGTTGCAGGGGTGGCTGTTGCGGTGGCGGCTGGGTCTGCTGTTACGGGGGCGGCGGCGGCTACCTCGGTTGCGGGGACGGGGGCTGGGGCGGCAGCTGCGACTTCCTCGGCTGCGGGGATGGCTGCCTTGGCGCGGCTGGCGCGGCGTCGCACGGGCTTCTTCTCTGCCGGACCTGCGACGACAGCCTCGGCTGCGGCTACAGGTTCTGCGGCTACCGGTTCTGCTGCGGTCTCTTCGGCGAAGGCAGGGAGGGGCTCGGCCGGCGCGGCGGCCTTGCGGGCACGGGTGCGGCGGACAGGTGGCTTCTTGGCCTCAGGCGCAGGGGCGTCCCCGGCGCGAGCCTTGACCGGTGCCTCCGCGGCCGGTTCTTCCGCGGCGGGTTCTTCCGCGGCCGGTTCTTCCGCGGCGGGTCCGTCAGCGGCGGGCTCGGCAGAGGCTGCCTTGGGGAGTGCCTTGCGGCGGGTCCTGACGGGCCGCTTGGGTGGTGTGGCTTCTGCATTTTCTGCAGCAACTGCCAGTTCTTCGTTTCCGGCTACAACCTGGTCATTATCCATATGTGGCGACACTCCTGCCCCTGACGTGCCGCCACATCCGGCACCCGTTAGGGCAATTATTGTCAACACCCGCAGGCATTGACAGAAGTCAATTGAATACCCTCAGGTTCGCACCGGCAGTGGGGTGCGGCAGCCCTGGCGGGCCGGCGGAATTGTTCTGAAACCCGTTGATCTACACACCACAACCAGGTGCCGACCAATGGCATTGCGGGATAGCCAGGATCAGAGGATCCGTAGCTCCCTGCTCATCATTGGCAGTCTTGGGAACAAAGTCGCCGGACCGGAATCCGGATGTGGATCGGGTTCCAGCCATGCTTATTGTCTCACAGGAGCCGTCAAAGGAGGCGTAAGCGGGGTGTCAAGCCCGCGGCGGACGGCGGGACATGAGCCGCCGCAGGAGGTTCCCCGGCAAGGTTCAGGCTGCGGCGATACAATCAGGGCCAGAAGCACCCGACGCAAAGGACCCTTATTCCATGCCCAGCATCTCCAGTGCCCCCGGCGACGCGACCGTCCAACGGCGGTCCCCCGGTTCAGCCGTCGCAGACCGGCCCCTCCCTCCGATGACCCGAGACCGCCCTTTTGCATGGCTCCTGCTGATCACCGGCGTCGTCGGTTGGCTGGCCTCCGGAACCCTGGTGCTGGAGAAGCTTGAGGTCCTCAAGGATCCCAACCACGTAACCGTCTGCGACGTAAACCCGTGGATCTCCTGCGGCCAGGTGATGCAGACCTGGCAGGGTTCGCTCTTTGGCTTCCCCAATATGTTTATCGGCATCGTGGCGTTCGCCGTCGTCATAACCACAGGCATGGCCATGCTGGCCGGCGCCACGTTTGCCCGCTGGTACTGGCTGGGCCTGCAGGCCGGCGTGACGCTCGGCTTCGCCTTCGTGATCTGGCTCTGGTCCCAGGCGCTGTACTCCATCCACATCCTGTGCCCGTTCTGCATGATCGTCTGGGCGGCGATGATTCCGTTGTTCGTCTGGGTGACCGTCCGAAACGTGTCGCACGGCGTGATCCGGCTGCCGGCCGGGCCCACCAGGGTCCTGGCCGACTCCGGCTGGATCATCACGGCGCTGATCTACGTCGCCGTGATCGCCTCGATCTTTTTCGCCTTCATCCAGGTCTTCATCGGGACCTCCGGCTACTGAGGAGACGGACCCCCGGATAACCGCCCCGAGGTGAGAGTTAAGGCCGATGTTCACGTTGAACATGGGCCTTAACTCTCACCTCGGCGGGGAGCGCGGCCCGGGAGCGTGTCCCGGGGCCGTGTCCGGGAACCTAGGCCTGGAACCAGATCTTGATCTCACGCTCGGCGGACTCCACTGAGTCAGAGCCGTGGACCAGGTTCTGCTGAACCTTCACCCCCCAGTCGCGGCCGAAGTCGCCGCGGATGGTGCCGGGGGCCGCCGTCGTCGGGTCCGTGGTGCCGGCGAGCGAGCGGAAGCCCTCGATCACACGGTGTCCCTCGAAGATCGCAGCCACGACGGGTCCGCTCAGCATGAACTCAACGAGCGGCTCGTAGAACGGCTTGCCGAGGTGCTCCGCGTAGTGCTGCTCCAGCAGTTCCCGGCTTGCATCGACCTTCTTGAGTTCGGCCAGGGTGTACCCCTTGGCCTCGATCCGGGCGATGATGCTGCCGGTCAGGTTCCGGGCGACGCCGTCGGGCTTGATCAGGACGAGGGTGCGCTCAATGCTCACAGTTGCTCCAATGATGTGGGGTGGTGGTGGCGTGGAATTAGTCTACGGGTCTATGGGTCAGCGGGCCTGGGCTCCGGAGCCGGGCTCCGGTTCCGGACCGGGGCCCGCCGGGTGGGCCGTGTCCCAGGCGGCCTGCTCGCGTTCGCGCTGCGCGGCCTCGCGGTCGATCCGGATTCCGGTGCGGATGCCGTACCACCAGGCCACCGCGAAGAGACCGCCCACCAGGAACATCGCCGGTTCCAGGATGCCGGTGAGGATCAGCACCAACTGCAGGATCCAGCCGAGGCCCACCCCCCAGGGCCTGGAGACAACGGCGCAGGTCAGGACGTACACGAGGCACAGCGTGAACCCGACCCCGAAGATCAGGACCGGCGGGAATTCGTCCCGCCGCAGCCCGAAGACCGTGAGGGTGCCGAAGAGCACCACAAAGGCTTCCAGCAGCAGGACCGTCGAGGCAAACATGGCCTTCGTGGAGCGGCGCTTCTTGGGCATGCCCGGGCGCCAGTCGCGCTGGGCTTTGGTGAGTTTCGCCATGGCTTAGGCGTCCGTCTTGCCGAGCAGGATCCGGGCGTCCGCCACCAGGGTGATGGAACCGGTGACGAGCACGCCGCCGGCGAGGTCATCGTTGGCTTCGGCACGTTCCACAGCCCACTCGAGTGCGTCGTCGAGCTTCGCCGTGACGTGGACGTTGTCCTCGCCGAAGCCAAGGTCCAGGGCGAGTTCCGCGAGGTCCTCGGCCGGAACGGCACGGGGCGAGTTGGACTGGGTGAAGCAGTACTCGGCCGCGAGGTCGCCGAGGGATTCCTTGAGCTGGCGGAGGATTTCCTCGGCGTCCTTTTCGCGCAGGACACCCACCACCACCACGAGTTTACTGAAGCCGAACGCCTCGTGGATGGCCTCGGCCGAGACACGGATGCCCTCGGGGTTGTGGGCGGCGTCCACAATAATGGTCGGCGCGGTGCGCACCACCTCGAGACGGCCCGGGGAGGTGACCGAGGCGAAAGCCTCCTGCAGGACGTCGGCGTCGAGCGCCTTCTCCCCGCCGAAGAACGCCTCCAGCGCGGCAATCGCGACGGCGGCGTTCTCCGCCTGGTGTGCGCCGTGCAGGGGGACCAGCAGATCGTCGTAGCGGCCGGCGATGCCCTGGATATTCACCATCTGGCCGCCGACGGCGACGGTCCGGGATTCGACGCCGAACTCCACGCCTTCGAAGCGGAACGGGACCTGGGTTTCCTTGGCCTTCTCCAGCAGCACCTGGGCCGCGTCCCGGGGCTGCACGGCGCTGACCAGGAAGCCGCCGGGCTTGATGATGCCCGCCTTTTCGTGGGCGATGTCCTCGGTGGTGTCACCGAGGAGTTCCGTGTGGTCCAGCGAAATCGGGGTGACCACAAAGACCTGCCCGTCGCCGACGTTGGTGGCGTCGGTAATGCCGCCCAGGCCCACCTCGATGACGGCCACGTTGACGGGCTGGTCAGCGAAGATGGCGAAGCCCAGGATGGTCAGGCACTCGAAGTACGTCAGCCGGGGCTGGCCCTCCGCTTCGAGTTCGCCGTCCACGATGGCCAGGTACGGGCGGATCTCGTCCCAGATCCGGACAAAGGTCTCATCCGAGACCGGCTCGCCGTCGATGCTGATCCGCTCGGTGACCCTGGAAAGGTGCGGGCTGGTGTACCGCCCGGTGCTCAGGCCGTGGGCGCGCAGCCCGGCCTCGATCATGCGGGCCGTGGACGTCTTGCCGTTGGTGCCCGTGATGTGGATGATCGGGAAGGCCTTGTTCGGCTCCCCCAGGATGTCCATCGCCCGGTGCAGCGGGGCAAGCCGCGGCTCCATTCTGTTTTCCGGCGCCCGGCCCAGCAGCTCGGCGTAGACGCTTTCCACGGAAAATTCGTCGGTCATGGCTCAGGCCTCTACTTTTTCGACGATGATTTGCAGCTCGGTGCCGTCCCCGGAGGAACTGAGACCGAGTTCGACGGTCAGGGTTTCGGCGACCACGAGGTGTTCGTGTGCTTTCACGGCGTCGACAATATCCTGCGCCGCCGTGATGGACGTGCGGATCCGGTCGCTGACGTTGAGCCCGGCGTCCTTGCGGGCCTGCTGGATGGCACGGACCATGTCCCGGGCGGCGCCCTCGGCCTCAAGCTCAGGGGTGACCTCGGTGTTGAGCACCACGAAGCCGCCGCCCGGCAGCACCGCCGCCGCCCTTGTGGCAGGACCAGATCCTGGGCCGTCCGCGGCCTCCGCCACAACGGTTTCCAGCGTGTACTCCTGCGGCTCAAGCGCCAGGCCGCCCGCTACAACGACACCGTCGATTGTTTGCACGGACCAGTCGCCGGATTTGGCGCCCTTAATGGCCTGCTGCACGTTCTTGCCCAGGCGCGGCCCGGCGGCGCGGGCGTTGACCACAAGCTTCTGTTCGATGCCGAACTCCGCCGGGGAGGCGCTCCCGGCGTCGAGCAGGCGGACCGAGCGCAGGTTCAGTTCATCGGCGACGACGGCGGCGAAGCCTTCCAGCGCATCCGCGCCGGGCGCCACGACGGTGAGCTCCTGCAGCGGCAGGCGGACCCGGAGGTTGGCGGCCTTGCGCAGCGAGGAGCCGGTGGAGCAGATCTGCTGGACCCGGTCCATCGCCTCGACGAGGCCGGCGTTGGCGGGGAACAGGTCCGCGTCCGGCCAGTCGGCCAGGTGCACGGAGCGCCCGCCGGTGAGTCCGCGCCAGATTTCCTCGGTCACGAGGGGAAGCAGTGAGGCGGAGACCCGGCACACGGTCTCCAGCGCAGTGTAGAGCGCGTCGAAGGCGTCAACATTCTCGTCGAAGAAGCGCTGGCGGCTGCGCCGGACGTACCAGTTGGTGAGCATGTCCAGGTAGCTGCGGAGTTCGTCGCAGGCACCGGAGATGTCGTAGCTGTCAAGCTGGACGGTCATGTTGCGGACCAGCTCCCCGGTGTTGGCCATGAGGTACGCATCCAGGGTGTCGGCGTAGCCGTCGTAGCGCAGCTTCGCGTCATACCCCTTCGCTTGTCCACCGGCTGCGCCGGAAGCGTTGGTGTAGAGCGTGAAGAAGCTGTACACGTTCCACAGCGGCAGGATGACCTGCCGGACGCCGTCGCGGATGCCCTGCTCGGTGACCACGAGGTTGCCGCCGCGCAGGATGGGGCTGGACATCAGGAACCAGCGCATCGCATCGGAGCCGTCGCGGTCCAGGACTTCGGAGACGTCCGGGTAGTTGTGCAGGCTCTTGGACATCTTCTGCCCGTCCGAACCCAGCACGATGCCGTGGCTGATGACGTTCCGGAAGGCCGGCCGGTCGAACAGCGCGGTGGAGAGGATGTGCAGCATGTAGAACCAGCCGCGGGTCTGGCCGATGTACTCCACGATGAAGTCCGCGGGGTTGTGGGTGTCGAACCATTCCTCGTTCTGGAACGGGTAGTGCACCTGGCCATAGGGCATGGAGCCGGAGTCAAACCAGACGTCCAGGACATCCTCGACGCGGCGCATCACGGACTGGCCCTCCGCCACGGTACGGGGGTCGTCCGGGTTGGGGCGCGTGAGTTCATCGATGAAGGGCCGGTGCAGGTCAACCTGGCCGGCCTTGTTCAGCGGCAGGCGGCCGAAGTCGGCGTCGATCTCGGCGAGGGAGCCGTACACGTCGGTGCGCGGGTAGTCCGGGTCGGTGGACTGCCAGACCGGGATGGGGCTGCCCCAGTAGCGGTTGCGGCTGATGGACCAGTCGCGGGCGTTGGCGAGCCACTTGCCGAACTGGCCGTCCTTGACGTTGCCCGGGATCCAGTTGATCTCCTGGTTCAGTTCGGACATGCGGTCCTTGATCTTGGTGACCTCGACGTACCAGGAGGACACGGCGCGGTAGATCAGCGGGTTGCGGCAGCGCCAGCAGTGCGGGTAGCTGTGTTCATAGCTTGCCTGGCGGACCAGGCGGCCTTGCGCACGGAGCACCTGGGTGATGGGCTTGTTGGCGTCGAAGACCTGCAGTCCGGCGATTTCGGCGAGGTCGCCGTGGCCGAACAGCGGCAGGAACTTCGCTCCCTCGTCCACCGAGAGGACCACCGGGATGCCGGCCTCTTCACAGACCTTCTGGTCGTCTTCACCGTAGGCGGGAGCCTGGTGGACGATGCCGGTACCGTCCGTGGTGGTGACGTAGTCCGCGACGAGGAAGCGCCAGGCATTTTCGGTGCCGTATTTCTCGGCGTCGTCGAAGTAGTCCCAGAGCGGATGGTACGCCAGGCCCTCAAGCTCGGCGCCGGTGTGGCTGGAGGTCACGGCGGCGTGGGCGGCGGCGGCACCTTCGGCGCCGTCGCCGTAGCCGAGGTCCTTGGCGTAGGCGCCCAGCAGCTCCGCGGCCAGCAGGAAGCTGCCCCTGACGGGAGCCTCCGCGGCGGCGGCCTTGATGCCGTGCGGGCCTGCCGGCAGGACAACGTAGTTGATGGCGGGCCCGACGGCGAGCGCCAGGTTGGTGGGCAGCGTCCACGGCGTGGTGGTCCAGGCGAGCGCCTGCACACCGGCGAGCTGCCTGGACAGCTCCGTCTCCCCCGCCGTGATGGGGAACGTGACCGTGACGGTCTGGTCCTGGCGGTTCTTGTAGACGTCGTCATCCATGCGCAGTTCATGGTTGGACAGCGGCGTCTCGTCCTTCCAGCAGTACGGCAGCACACGGTAGCCGTTGTAGGTGAGGCCCTTCTCGTGCAACTGCTTGAAGGCCCAGAGCACCGACTCCATGTACTCGACGTTGAGCGTCTTGTAGTCGTTCTCGAAGTCGACCCAGCGCGCCTGGCGGGTGACGTAGCTCTTCCACTCGTCGGCGTATTTCATCACCGAGGCGCGGCAGGCGTCGTTGAACTTGTCGATGCCCATCGCTTCGATCTGGGTCTTGTCCGTCATGCCCAGCTGCTTCATGGCTTCGAGCTCGGCGGGCAGGCCGTGGGTGTCCCAGCCGAAGCGTCGCTCGACCCGGCGGCCGCGCTGGGTCTGGTAACGGCCCACAAGGTCCTTGGCGTAGCCGGTCAGGAGGTGTCCGTAGTGCGGCAGGCCGTTGGCGAAGGGGGGACCGTCGTAGAAGACGAATTCGTTGCTGCCCGGTTTTCCGCCGGGAAGGTCAGAGCCGCGCTGGTCGATGCTGGCCTGGAAGGTACCGTCCTCATCCCAATACTTGAGGATGCGCTCTTCGATCTCCGGGAACTTCACGGAGGCCGGCACACCAGAGGTGGTGGAAGCGGAGGCGGTAGAAGCAGAGGCGCCTGCGCCGGCGGGTGCGGCGGAGGCCTTCGGGTAATACGTCATCTCGACATCCTGGGTTGAGCTAGTGAACAAAAGGGGTTCATTCAGGATGCGAGGACGGCCCCTGCGCTGTCTTTCGACAGCACCGGCACCGTGGTACCACCTCACTTACCGGCGCCGGACCCGCCCCTGGTCAAAGGAAAACCCCCTGGTCAAAGGAAGAGCATCGGCGACGGCCGCTCATTACTGCTATAACGGGCTTACCCGTCCGGTTCTACTTGCCCTGCCGCGCTGTGAGTGGCGGTAGGGCTTTCTTCCGGAAAGCTCACCGGTGATGGCCGGGTCAGTGCTTTTGAGCCGGTTCTACCCGGTTCACGTCAATTCTACCCTCTTCCCCGAAGGCCCCGCCGCTTCCCATGGCCAGCCCAAGGTTTACCGCTGATACTGAACTGATGACCGCCACCCCAGCTGAGGGACAAGCTGCGTTGCCGCCCCGGAGCGCCGGCGTTACGCGCGCAGCGCTGCTGAGCCTCCTGGCCGTTGTGCTCGCCCTTCCGGGGGGTGTGCTCACAGCCGCCCGGGTGGGCCCGTGGGAACTGGGGTCGCCGTGGGTCCAGCTGCTCTCGGGCTATCCCCTGACGTTGGTCTCGACGTTCGCCGCGGTGCTTGCGGCGGTACTGATAGGCCGGCGCCGTCGTGTCCGTCTGGTGGCCTTGGCCGGCGTGGTCCTGTTGCTTGCCGCCCAGCTCTCGATGGTTGCTCCCCGGCTGCTCTCCGACGGCTGGAACCCGCTGGCGGCGAACCGGGCCGGACCGCCGGGTCAAGGCCAGGCGGGCGGGGAACAGGGCAGGTGGTTGACGGTCATGGCCCTGAACGTCGGCGGCGCGACGCTGGACGCCGCCGCGGTGCTCAAAGCGGTGAACGCACACGGCGTCGAGATCCTGGCCCTTCCGGAGCTCAGCCCGGTGACGCTGCAGCGCCTCGAGGACGCGGGCATCGCCAGGCTGCTTCCTTACCGGGCATTGGATGTTGACGGGGCGAACACCGGGAGCGGGATTTTCTCGGTCTTCGCGCTGACAAAGCAGAAACGCGTCCCCGGCAGCGGGTCCTTCCAAAGCAGGGCCGTGGCCGCCGTGCCCGGTATACGTCCGGGGATTCGCTTGACGGCGGTCCATGTGGAGTCACCGCGGCCGGGTCAGGTGTCCGGCTGGCGCAAGGACCTCAAAGAACTCTCGAGGCTGCAGCGGGCGGCGCCGGACGGCACGCCCGCTGTGCTGCTGGGCGATTTCAATGCAAGCCTGGACCACCGGGGGCTCCGGAGCCTGCTGACCACCGGACTCAGCGACGCCGCCGCGGCCACCGGCCGGGGCCTCTGGCCGACCTGGCCGGCGAACTCCTCCGCTTTCCCGTTCGTGCAGATCGACCACGTTCTGGTCAGCAGGGAACTGACGGTGGAGTCCTTCACCACTGTCTCCATCCCGGGCACGGACCATCTGGCCGTGGTGTCCCGGCTGTCATACCGCGGCTGAGGCCTAGCCCTTGCGGATCAGCTTATGGTTGGCTGCCTGCGCCACCGGGCGGATTACGATCTGGTCCAGGTTGACGTGATGCGGAAGGATGACGGCGTAGCGGACGACGTCGGCAACGTCGTCCGCGGTCAGCGGCTTCTCGACCCCGGCGTACACCTTCGCTGCCGCTTCTGGATTCCCGCCGAGCCGGTTCAGCGCGAACTCCTCGGTCTGCACCAGGCCGGGGGCCACCTCGATCACCCGGAGGTTGTGCTCGGCCTCCTCAAGGCGCAGCGCACCGGTGAGGGCATGCTGGGCGAACTTCGCCGCGTTGTAACCGCCGCCGCCCTCGTAGGCGGACAGCCCCGCCGTCGAGGTGAGGTTCAGGACGGTTCCCTCGCCGCCGGCCCGGAGCATCGGCAGGAAGGCCCGGGTGAGCTTCAAGGTGCCCAGCACGTTGACCTCGAACATCCATTCCCAGTCCTCGGTTTTTGCCTCGGCCACCTTGTCCGCGCCGCGGGCGCCGCCGGCGATGTTGATGAGGGTGTCGATCCCGCCGGCGCGGGTCACCTCGTCGACAACCCGCGCGATATCGGCATCGTCGGTCACATCGGCCGGAAGGGCGACGGCGCCGGTTTCAGCCGCGAGCGCCGCCAGCCGGTCCGCACGGCGGGCGACAGCGTAGACCGTCCAGCCCTCGGACCGGAGGGCACGCACGGTCGCCTCGCCGATTCCGGTGCTGGCACCGGTGACAACTGCTGCTTTGGCTACTGCTGCCGTGTTACGGATTCCCTCAGTCATGGCACCACCCTAACCGCTATGCCGGCGGTTGAATCAACGCGCCAAAAACTCCTGCAGCACCCGGGCATGGTTGGTCTCCGGATCCCTGGCACCGAAGAGCAGCGTCACCTTCCCGTGTTCGGCCGCGAGGTCCAGCAGCGTCTGAACGGCGGGATTGTCTTCCAATTCCGCTGCGTAGGCGACGCTGAAGTCAGCGAACCGTTCCTTCCGATGCGCGAATTCCTGGCGCAGCGGCGGCGACGGCGCCACCTCCTTGAGCCACAGCGCCAGCTGCGCGCGTTCCTTGCTGACCCCGCGCGGCCAGAGCCGGTCCACCAGGACCCTGCAGCCGTCGTCGTCCGCGGGGGCGTCATAGACGCGCTTGATCGCAAAACTGGCGGCAGATTTGTCCATATTGGCATGCTACGGCAGCCCCCATGATCCCTTTCAGTAGCGGAGGTGAGGGAGTGTGAGGGAATTTAGTGGAAGAATTGCCGGATGGCTGAAGACACTCAGGGTACAGACACGCCCATCACTGCCCCCATCAATGTTCCGGACAAGCCCGCCCTGGAGGGGCTGGAAGACGCCCTCACCCGGCGCTGGCTCGACGAAGGAACTTACAAGTTCAACCCGGACACCACCCGGGAGCAGGTCTACTCGATCGACACTCCCCCGCCCACCGCGTCGGGATCCCTGCACGTAGGTCACATGTTTTCCTACACGCAGACCGACGTTATGGCGCGCTACCAGCGCATGACCGGAAAGAACGTCTTCTACCCGATGGGCTGGGACGACAACGGCCTGCCCACCGAACGCCGCGTGCAGAACTATTACGGTGTGCGCTGCGATCCCACCACCGCTTACGACGCCGGCTACCGCCCGCCCGCCGAGCCCGCCAAGAACCAGCGCGACTTCGACGTCGTCTCGCGCCGGAACTTTATCGAACTCTGCGAGGAACTCGCCGTCGAAGACGAAAAAGTCTTCGAAAACCTTTTCCAGACCCTCGGCCTCTCCGTGGACTGGGATCTGACCTACCGCACCATCGATGACAAGTCCCGGGCCATCTCGCAGCGCGCCTTCCTGGCGAATCTCGCCGCTGGCGACGCCTACATGGCAGAAGCGCCCACCCTCTGGGACGTCACCTTCCGCACCGCGGTGGCCCAGGCCGAGCTGGAAGACCGCGAAGTTGCCGGCGCCTACTACCGCTACCCCTTCTTCACCGCCGAGGGCGAGAAAATCTACATCGAGACCACGCGCCCGGAACTGCTGGCCGCCTGCGCCGCGCTCGTGGCGAATCCCGACGACGAACGGTACCAGCCGCTGTTCGGCAAGAAAGTCACCTCTCCCCTGTTCGGCGTCGAGGTGGAGGTCATGGCCCACCCGCTTGCCAAGGCGGACAAGGGCTCCGGCATCGCGATGGTCTGCACCTTCGGCGACCTCACCGACGTCACCTGGTGGCGCGAACTCCAGCTGCCCACCCGCGCGATCGTGGGCCGCGACGGCCGCATCCTCGGTGAGACCCCGGACTGGATCACCGGCGAGGAAGGCCGCGCCAACTTCGCCGCGATCGCCGGCAAGACGGTCTTTAGCGCCAAGGAAGCCGTGGTGGAGCTCCTCACCGGCGCCGGGCTGCTCGAGGGCGAGCCGAAGAAGATCATGCACCCGGTGAACTTCTTCGAAAAGGGCGACAAGCCTCTCGAGGTGGTGACCAGCCGGCAGTGGTATATCCGCAACGGCGGCCGCGACGCCGACCGCCGCGAGCGGCTCATTGCCCGCGGTCAAGAGATCCAGTTCCACCCGGCCTTTATGCGCTCACGCTACGAGAACTGGATCTCCGGCCTGAACGGCGACTGGCTGGTCTCCCGCCAGCGCTTCTTCGGCGTGCCGGTGCCGGTCTGGTACCCGCTCGACGCCGACGGGAATCCCGAATACGACGCCCCGATTGTTCCGTCCGACGCGCAGCTGCCCGTTGACCCGGCCGCAGACGCTGCCCCCGGCTACGAGGAAGCCCGGCGCGACGTGCCGGGCGGCTTCACCGGCGACGCCGACGTCCTGGACACCTGGGCCACGTCCTCGCTGACGCCGCAGATCGTGGGCGGCTGGAGCACCGACGAGGCGCTCTTCGCCAAGGTCTACCCCTTCGACGTGCGCCCGCAGGGACACGACATCATCCGGACCTGGCTGTTCTCCTCCGCCGTGCGCGCCGATGCCCTGCAGGACGCCGCCCCGTGGAAGCACGCCGCCATCTCCGGCTGGATCCTGGACCCGGACCGCAAGAAGATGTCCAAGTCCAAGGGCAACGTCATTGTCCCCACGGATGTCCTCGAGGAGTACGGCTCCGATGCCGTGCGGTACTGGGCGGCCTCGGCCAAGCTCGGCGCGGACACGGCCTATGAGATCGCGCAGATGAAGATCGGCCGCCGCCTGGCCATCAAACTGCTCAACGCCTCAAAGTTCGTGCTGAACCTCGGTGCCACCGAAAACTCGGTGGTGTCTTCGAACCTTTCATTGTTGATTAACCCCCTGGACCAGGCCGTGCTGGCGCAGCTCGCCGATGTTGTCCAGCAGGCCACGAAGGCATTCGAGAACTACGACTATGCCCGGGCCCTGCAGATCACGGAAAGCTTCTTCTGGCACTTCACGGACGACTACGTGGAGCTGATCAAGGACCGCGCCTACGGTGCCGCCGGCGAAGCCCAGCAGGCCTCCGTGCTGGCCGCGCTGGCCACGAGCCTGGATACGCTGCTGCGCCTGTTCGCCCCTTTCCTGCCTTTCGCTACCGAAGAAGTCTGGAGCTGGTGGCGTACCGGTTCGGTGCACCGCGCCGCCTGGCCCGCCGCCGTGGAGATGGCCGGCGACACCACTCTGCTGGCCACCGTGGGGGCGGCGCTGAGCGGCCTCCGCAAGGCCAAGTCCGAGGCCAAGGTCAAGCAGCGCACGGAGGTCCTGTCCGCGACTATCACGGCCTCCGAATCCCTCACCACACAGCTCAAGGCCGGACTCACCGACCTGAAGTCGGCGGCCAACGCGCGCGAGCTGACGCTGGTGGCCGGAGAGGGCGAACTGACAGTCAGCGACGTCGTTCTGGTGCCGCCTGAGGAACCCGCACAGGCGTAGCCCGCCGCCCCGACGAGGCGGCACAGCCACGACGAGGCGGCACAGCCACGACGAGGCGGCACAGCGGCGAAAAAGGGCCCTCCGTCCGGCTTTGGCCAGGCGGAGGGCCCTTCAACGGGCAGCGGCCGCAGCGTGCGGCCTGCGTGTTACTTGCTGAAACCCTTCTCCTTGAGCCACGCCGCAGCAGCGTCCTTGGAGCTCATCTTCTTGTCACCGGACACGTCCTCGTTAAGGCGCAACAAATCATCCGTGGTGAGGACTGCGGAGACTTTGTTGAGCACCTCGGCGGCTTTGCCATCAAGCCGGTCCTTGCGGACGAGGGGAAGGACCTGCTGCGCGGCGAAGTTGCTCTTCGGGTCCTCGAGGACCACCAGCTGGTTCTTCGAGATCAGCGGAGACGTTGTGAAAACATCCGCGGCCTGGATCCGGTCGTCCAACAACGCCTTGATGGTTACGGGCCCGCCTCCATCGCTGAACGGGACGAATTCCTTGGGCACACAGCCATAGGCAGCCTTGAGTCCGGGAAGACCCTGCGGCCGCTCCTTGGCTTCGGCCGGCATACCCAGGGCTATCTGGTCGCAAATCCTGCCGAGGTCCGCCAGCGTCTTCAGCCCGAACTTCTCCGCCGTCGCTTTGGTGACCACGATCGAGTCCTTATCCTCGGCTTTGGCCGGTTCGAGTATCGACAGATCGGCCGGGAGCTTTCCGGGGAGCGCCTTCATAACGTCCTCGGCGCTGGAGGCGGTAGCCGTCTTGTCCACGTAACGCAGCAGATTTCCGCTGTAGTCGGGGACGATGTCGACGGAACCATCCTGCACCGCCCGGACGTACACCTCGCGCGAGCCGATGTTCGGTTTGGTGGATGCCGCTATGCCGGCGGCGTTCAGCGCCCCTGCGTACACCTCAGCCAGGGTCTGACTCTCCGGGAAGCTGGCTGAACCAATGACCAGCGGGGTTCCCGGGCTTGCCGAGCCGGCCGGCGGCGCTGACTTCCCGCTGTCCAGTGGACTCCCGCTGCCGCAGGCTGCCAGCGCCAGCGTCAGCAGGGCTCCCGCCGCTACGGCGGCCGTACGTGTCAGATGACGTTTCATGGTTTTCATTCCTTGATCTCCGGGGATACCGCGGTCCGGATAGATCCGTTGATCAAGGATCCAGCCAGCCGCTGGAAACCATCATGCCCCATAGCCGGCCCGATCCTCGGCCTGGCGGATGGCCCAGGCGGCGTTGACGAGGCCGATGTGGCTGAATGCCTGCGGGAAATTGCCCAGCAGTTCGCTACTGTTCGGTGCGACTTCCTCGGACATCAGGCCCAGGTCTGTGGCGAATCCGGCAGCCCGTTCGAAGACCGCCCGGGCGTGTTCGGTGCGCCCGGCGAGGGCCAGGGCGTGGGCCAGCCAGAACGTGCAAAGCAGGAAACTGCCCTCCTCCCCCGGAAACCCGTCCTCGACCCGGTACCGGTAGACCAGGCCGCGCGGATCGGTGAGGCGTTGCTCGATGGCTTCGATCGTGGCGAGGAGGCGAGGGTCATCGGCCGGGAGGAATCCCACGATGGCGAGCATAAGCGCCGACGCGTCGAGGTCCTCGGAGCCGTAGGCCTGCGTGTACGCTTTCGCGGTGTCGCTCCAGCCCTCGGTGCGGATTGACGCCGCGATCTGCTCCCGCGCGTCCTCCCAGCGCTGAATCCTTTCGGGTGTCTGGAGGAGCTCTGCCAGGGTGATGGCCCGGTCGACGGCGACCCAGCACATGAGCTTGGAGTGCAGGTAGTGGCGCGGCTCCCCGCGGACCTCCCAGATGCCGTGGTCGGCGGAGCGCCAGCGTGAGGCCGCGGCATCAGCGGCGTCGGCGAGGAACCGCCGCGTCTCCGGTGCGAGCTCGGCGAGGTACTCCGGCAGCGTGGCGGCGGCGTCGAGCAGTTCACCGTAGACATCGAGCTGGCGCTGGTCCCACGCACCGTTTCCCACCCGGACCGGGGAACTGGAACGCCAGCCCGGCAGGTGCGGAAGTTCTCGTTCGGGTAACTCGCGTTCCCCGCCGGCGCCGAACATGATCTGCAGCTCTTCGCCGCTGGCCAGCTGCCGTGCGGCTGCCGTTGCCAGGAACTGGAAGAACTTCCCGGCCTCGTCCGGGCAGGCGGCCACCCAGAGTGCCTGCAGCGTCATGCTCGCGTCCCGGATCCAGGTGTACCGGTAATCCCAGTTGCGCGTTCCTCCGGCCACCTCCGGCAGCGACGTCGTCGGGGCGGCCACAATGGCCCCGGTGGGAAAGTAGCTGAGGGCCTGCAGAACGCGCCCGCTGCCGGCGATGAGTTCCTGCCATGGACCCCGGTAGTTCTGGTGCAGCCTGGACCAGCTGCTCCAGCACTGCACCGTGTCCGCGAGCCGCCGTGCGATCTCCGGCTGGCTCCAGAAGGCGGGGTCCGCGCTGCCCCTGGTTTGGTATTGGAGGGCGAAGCCACATTTTTCTCCGGCGCCGAGCACCAGGCGGGACTGCGCGGTACCTCCGCTGTACTCGAAGGTCACCGCAGCGGACAGCGCCAGGAGAACGGCGTTTCCGGTGGTGACCAGGATGCCGCCGTCCGCCGCGCGAAACTCCGGCTTGGTGAGGCCGTAGTCCGGGCGGGGACTGAAGACGACGTCGATCTCGACGGTTCCTGCGGTGCAGGACACCTGACGGAGGAGGGTCCCGGGCGATTCCGCCCCGAGGTCATGGCCCCTCGTGCCGTCGCCGAGGACCAAGGCATCCGTGACGGTAATGCTGCCTTCCCCGGTCGTGTGGGTGGTCTCCAGCACCATGGTCGGGTCCAGGTAGCGCCTTCTGGTGGAGTATTCGCCGGCTGGGCGGATCGACCAGAACCCCGCATCCGGGCCCAGCAGGCGTCCGAACACGGAGGGGCTGTCAAAGCGCGGGAAGCACAGCCAGTCCACGGAACCGGCAGCGCTGACGAGTGCCGCGGAGGAGCAGTCGGACAGCAGGGCATAGTCCGCAATGGGTTCACTGCTCATGGGCATACCCTGACCGGTGCGGCCGACCGATGTGGCCTGCTGTGTAGGGCTGGCTGTTCTGGGCTGGCTGTTCTGGGCTGGCCCAGGTAGGGCCGGCCTTATCATTGGGCAAAGGGGAAGCCCCATCAGCGTTTTGCCGTTGGTGGGGCTTC
Organism: Arthrobacter sp. CG_A4; assembly: GCF_035985125.1. NCBI lineage: Bacteria > Bacillati > Actinomycetota > Actinomycetes > Micrococcales > Micrococcaceae > Arthrobacter > Arthrobacter sp. CG_A4. Next base: position 90,553 of record NZ_JAXCID010000006.1, read on the forward strand.
GACTTTCGACTGTCCCGTGACGTCTCAGACAATCTGGCGGGATCCTCTGATCTTCAGGTCTTCCTACCTCGTCACTGGTAGCCACCATCTGACTTTGCCGAAGGCTGCGTCGGATTTGTGTCACTGAATCTTCGGTTCCTGCGTCCCACTTCCTGCGAAGTGGGTAAGCTCTATTGTTCTCCCGCAATTCCAGATACACAAGAGCCCCGCAAGAACTACATCAAAGTAGTTCTTCCGGGGCCCCTGGGCACCGTCTGTTGGCGCCAGTTGGCGTCCCCCAGAGACTAAACGAAGACCGGGCTTTCGGTGCGGCTGCGCTTGATTTCAAAGAAGTATGGGAAGGATGCCAGCGTCACGGCCGCATCCCAGAGGCGTCCTGCCTCTTCGCCGCGCGGGATGCGGGTCAGCACGGGGCCGAAGAACGCAATGCCGTTGAACGCCACCACCGGAGTGCCCACGTCCTGGCCCACCAGTGCGATGCCGGCCTCGTGGCTGGTGCGCAGCGTGGCGTCGTTTTCCGTGCCCTGGCCTGCGGCCGCGAGCTCCGCCGGCAGGCCCACCTCGGCGAGCGACTTGGCGATGACTTCGGCGATGTCGCCGTTGCCCTCATTGTGGATCTTGGTGCCCATGGCGTCGTAGAGCGGCTTGATGTATTTGGTGCCGTGCTGTTGCGCCGCGGCGACGATGACGCGCACGGGTGCCCAGGCGCTGGTCAGGAAGGCCTTGTACTCCGCCGGGAGTTCCTCGCGGCCTTCATTCAGCATGGCAAGGCTCATGACGTGCCATTCGGTGCTGATGTCGCGGACAACTTCGACCTCGCCGATCCAGCGGGAGGTCACCCAGGCGAAGGGGCACATCGGGTCAAACCAGAATTCGGCTTTGTTGCTGGTGGTCTCAGACACGGATGATCTCCTCAGGAAAGTCAGGGGGCGTGGCGCAGCGTCACTAAGGCAGCGTCACTAAGGCAGCGTCACTAAGGCAGCGTCACTAAGGCAGCGTCACTATGGCAGTGTTACTAAGGCAGCGCCGCTGGCGCTGTGCCGCCTATATACATGGGCGCAATCACTTACTGTTAGCGGCCCGGGCAGCGGATTTATTCCAGATCAGGCGGACTTACGCCGCTTGACGTCGTGCGGGATCATGGTGGGCTCGGCCTTCTTTGAGACGACGTCCTCCGTGATCACAACGCTGGCGATGTCGTCCCTGCTGGGCAGGTCGAACATCACCGGAAGCAGGACTTCCTCCATGATGGCGCGCAGTCCGCGGGCGCCGGTTCCGCGCTCAAGGGCCTGGTCTGCAATCGTGTTGAGCGCCTCGTCCTCGAAGATCAGCTCCACGCCGTCGAGCAGGAACATCTTCTGGTATTGCTTCACGAGGGCGTTTTTGGGCGTCGACAGGATCTGGATCAGTGCCGAGCGGTCAAGGTTGGAGACCGTGGTGATGACCGGGAGGCGGCCGATAAATTCAGGAATGAGCCCGAACTTCAGTAAGTCCTCCGGCATGACCTCGCCGTAGGAATCCGTGTTGTTTTTGACCTCGATGAGCGGGGCACCGAAGCCGATGCCCTTGCGCCCGGAGCGCGAACCGATGATCTCCTCGAGGCCGGCAAAGGCGCCGGCCACGATGAACAGCACGTTGGTGGTGTCGATCTGGATGAATTCCTGGTGCGGGTGCTTGCGACCGCCCTGCGGCGGAACCGAGGCGACTGTGCCCTCAAGGATTTTCAGCAGCGCCTGTTGCACACCCTCACCCGAAACGTCCCGGGTGATGGAGGGGTTCTCGCTCTTGCGGGAGATCTTGTCGATCTCGTCGATGTAGATGATGCCTTGTTCGGCTTTTTTGACGTCGTAGTCGGCGGCCTGAATGAGCTTGAGGAGGATGTTCTCGACGTCCTCCCCCACGTAGCCGGCCTCAGTCAGCGCGGTGGCATCGGCGACGGCGAAGGGGACGTTGAGGCGCCGGGCCAGGGTCTGGGCCAGGTAGGTCTTGCCGCAGCCCGTGGGGCCGATCAGGAGGATGTTCGACTTGGCGATCTCGACGTCGTCGTGGTGTACGCCCTCGGCGAGACTGCCGCTCTTGGGGGCGTGGCCGGCCTGGATACGTTTGTAGTGGTTGTAAACCGCGACGGCGAGAGAGCGCTTGGCGGGCTCCTGGCCAATCACGTATTCCTGCAGGAAGTCAAAGATCTCGCGGGGCTTGGGCAGGTCGAAACTGCCCAGGTCTGCTACTTCGGCGAGCTCTTCTTCAATGATCTCGTTACAGAGTTCAATGCACTCGTCGCAGATGTAGACGCCGGGCCCGGCAATGAGCTTCCGAACCTGCTTCTGGCTCTTTCCGCAGAAAGAACACTTCAGCAGATCCGTGCTCTCGCCAATCCGAGCCATATGTGAACCCCTTTGTATCTTGCTGCACGCTGTGACCAGCTGCCGGTGTTATCAGCAACCTGTGAAATTAACAACTGCGTAGCGGTGCACCCGTTGAGACATCACGGATCATCCCGAAAGTTCCCCGTGACAGGTTCCACTCTAGGTCACTTCTCCCCTGTTGGGTGGAAACCCCGACGCCGGTGCGGCCTTTTTGAGGTGGGCCGCACCGGCGCTGTGAATCGAACGCCTCCCGGCGGAACAGCGAATCCCTACTTGGTGATCGCCTGGGGCTTCATCTTGCGGGAATCCAGGACCTGGTCAATCAGGCCATACTGCATGGCCTCGGCGGCGGTGAGGATCTTGTCACGTTCGATGTCGTTGTTGACCTGCTCCGGCGTCCGGCCGGAGTGCTTGGCCAGCGTATCTTCGAGCCAGGCACGCATCCGCATGACCTCGGCGGCCTGAATCTCCAGGTCTGAGGCCTGGCCACCCTGCCCGCCGGACAGCGAGGGCTGGTGGATCAGGACGCGGGCGTTCGGCAGGGCGAGCCGCTTGCCCGGGGTGCCGGCTGCGAGGAGCACAGCAGCGGCGCTGGCGGCCTGGCCGAGGCAGACGGTCTGGATCTCCGGCCGGATGTACGTCATGGTGTCGTAGATCGCGGTCATGGCGGTGAAGGATCCGCCCGGGGAGTTGATGTACAGGGTGATGTCGCGGTCCGGGTCGGTGGATTCGAGCACCAGCAGCTGGGCCATGACATCATCAGCCGAGGCGTCGTCAACCTGGACGCCGAGGAAGATGATGCGGTCCTCGAACAGCTTGGTGTACGGGTCCTGGCGCTTGAAGCCGTATGGCGTGCGCTCTTCGAACTGCGGCAGCACGTAGCGGCTGCTCGGCAGGTTGCCGGCAGTCGAACCGAAGTTGTAGTTCATGTTCATTGCTCCTGAATTCATTGCTGTCTGCATGCCGGTCAGTTCTCGGTGCCGCTGCCCATGCCGGGACCGTCGCCACCGGCGTTGGTTCCACCGCCGCCAGCCACGGATCCAGCGTGTGCCGCGATCTTGTCGAAGAAGCCGTACTCGAGGGCATCTTTCGCCGTAAACCACTTGTCGCGGTCGTTGTCCTTGAGGATGGTGTCCACCGTCTGCCCGGTCTGGCTGGCGGTCAGCTCGGCCATGACCTTCTTCATGTGCAGGATCAGTTCGGCCTGGATCTTGATGTCCGAAGCCGTTCCGCCGATGCCGCCGGAGGGCTGGTGCATGAGGATGCGGGCGTTGGGGGTGGCGTAGCGCTTGCCCTTGGTACCGGAGGAGAGCAGGAACTGCCCCATCGAGGCGGCGAGGCCGGTGGCCACGGTGACGACGTCGTTCGGGATGAACTGCATGGTGTCATAGATCGCCATGCCGGCGGTGACGGAGCCGCCCGGTGAGTTGATGTAGAGGTAGATATCCTTCTCAGGATTCTCCGCCGAAAGCAACAGCAGCTGCGAGCAGATCGCGTTAGCGTTCTCGTCGCGGACCTCGGAGCCGAGCCAGATGATGCGTTCTTTCAGCAGGCGGTTGTAAATGTAGTTATCCTGGGCTGCCGGATCGACAGTAGCCATCCGGGGTGCCCCTGCTTGCTGTGACATATGTACTTACCTCTCGCTGGCGACGGTGACATCATTGGACGACATCACTGAACTTTCCTACATGGACACTAACGGTTTTCCCACCCCGTTTGTGCTCAGCCGCAGGGCTGTTCGCTGACGGCGCACGATTGCCGGGGCGCGTCCCGCGGAGTTCCGGAGGCATGAAGCGCAGGGCTTAAATGCGGCAGCCCCCGGATCAACGATCCGGGGGCTGCCAACGTACCTGGCTGCGGTAGCTAGGTGGACGCCGGTGGCATTAGAACTTCACTGCCGCCGGGTCATCGTTCGTGGCACCGGCGGCTGCTGATTCCTCGGATGCTGCCTCCCCGGCCGTTGCTTCCTCGGGATCGGCCTCAACCGGTGCCTCGTCGCCGCCGGGGCGGACGAAGTCGCTCAGGTCGATCTTGTTGCCCTCGGTGTCGGTGACCTCGGCCTGGCCCAGGACGACGGCCAGTGCCTTGCGGCGGCGCACCTCGGAAACCATCATGGGGACCTGGCCGCTTTGATCGATGATCTGGGCGAACTGGTTGGGGTCCATGCCGTACTCGCTGGCGGCGGTGACGATGTAGTCGATCAGCTCGTTCTGGCTGACACTGACTTCTTCTTTTTCAGCGATGGCGTCGAGGATGACCTCGTTCTGGAAGGCCCGCTCGGTGTTGGCCCTGACCTCGGCGCGGTGCTCCTCGGTGTCGTGCTCGCCGTCACCGTGGGAGTTCTCGGCGTTGAAGTGTGTCTCGATTTGCTCTTCGACGACGGAGGCCGGGACGGGGACCTCAACGAGCTCAATGAGCTTGTCGAGGACCTTGTCGCGGGCTTCGACGCCCTGCTCGACAATCTTGGACTCGGCGGCCTGCTTGGCGAGGTCCTCGCGCAGTTCGGCCAGGGTGTCGAACTCGGACGCCAGCTGGGCGAAGTCGTCGTCGGCGTCGGGCAGTTCGCGTTCCTTGACGGACTTGACCACTACCTTGACCTGGGCGGATTCACCGGCATGCTCGCCGCCGACGAGGATGGTGTCGAAGATCGCGTCTTCGTCGGCGCTGAGGCCGGTGATGGCTTCGTCGAGGCCTTCGAGCATGGTGCCGGCACCGACCTGGTAGGACAGGCCGGAGGCGGAATCGACGTCGGCGCCGTCGATGGTGGCGGCGATGTCGATCGTCAGGAAGTCCTTGTCAGCTGCCGGGCGGTCCACCGACTTCAGCGTGCCGAAGCGGCCGCGGAGCTCGTCCAGGGCCTTGTCGACGTCGCCGTCGGTGGACTCTGCGGCGGCAACCTCAACCTTGATGCCGGCGTAGTCGGGCAGCTCGATCTCGGGGCGGATGTCTACCTCGGCGTGGAACTTGAGCTCGCCGTCGGTGGACGTCGGGTCCGGAACCTCGGTGATTTCAACCTCGGGGCGGCTCAGCGGACGGATTCCGGTTTCCTGGACAGCTGCCTGGTACCAGCCGTTGAGGCCGTCGTTGATTGCGGTTTCCAGCACATAGCCGCGGCCAACGCGCTGGTCAATGAGCTTGGCGGGGACCTTGCCCTTGCGGAAACCGGGGACCTGGATCTGCGAAGCAACAGTCTTGTATGCCTCTGCGATGCTGGGCTTCAATTCCTCAAAGGGGACCTCAACATTGAGCTTGACCCGCGTGGGGGTGAGGTTCTCGACAGCGCTCTTCACAGTCTAGGTACTCCTGGTTTTTAGGGGGTGGGGTTCTGCCTTGCCACGTTCTGGCGGTGCTGCAGAGTCGGGGTGACAGGATTTGAACCTGCGACTTCCTGCTCCCAAAGCAGGTGCTCTAGCCAAGCTGAGCTACACCCCGTAAGTGCACAGAACAGTCTACGGCCATACTGCGTCGATTTGCACATTTGACACCGGGGCCCTGAATTGGGTTTAGTTGTATCCGGCTTGAACAGCCGTCCGGAACTTTTGCTGACATTCCAGCGGATTCCCGGGGACGTAGCTTAATGGTAAAGCCTCAGTTTTCCAAACTGATGACGCGGGTTCGATTCCCGTCGTCCCCTCCAGCCGTATCGAGCCCCTCTCCGGAGGGGCTTTTTTAGTGCCCAACCGCATCGATTGCTCCATAACTGCCCTTCTGGCGGGTCAAAACGGCAGTTGCGGAGCAATCGATGCGGTTGGGACCGTGTGTCGGATCAGGGAGCCTGGCAGGACGGGCACCAGTAGAGTTTCCTGGCCCCCAGGTCGGTCAGTGCCACCGCGGTGCCGCAGTCGCGGCAATCCTGGCCCTGCCTTCGGTACACGAAGTGTGACTCGTCGGGGACCGGCAGCATGATGGCTGATCCACCGCCGCCCAACCGGCCGCTGGCTGATCCACCGCCGCCCGACTGGCCGCCGCCTCGCTGGCCGCCGTCGGGCCCGCTCCAGTACCGCGGCGGCGTGGTGATGATACGGCCGTCCCGGACGCCGTCGGACATGATGGCGACGGCATCATCCCACAGCAGCCGCGCCGCCTTTGCCGGTAGCGCCGTTCCCGGCAGCCAGGGGTCAAGGCGCTGCCGAAACAACAGTTCGGCGCGGTAGACATTCCCGATGCCGGCCACCAGCTTCTGGTCCATCAGCAGTGCTGCCAGCGGCGTCTGCCTGGTCCGGACCCGGGCGACAAAGGCATCCCGGTCGCCGGGCAGATTACGCAGCGGGTCGGGGCCGAGCCGGGCCACAACGGCCGCCGCTTCCGCCCCGGTGACCGCCGCGCACGTCGTGGCACCCCGAAGATCGGCCCAGCCGTGCCCGCTGGCCAGCCGGACCCGGACGGCGCCTACCGGAGGCGGCGGACCGGCGTAGCCGTCAGGACCGGAGCCAGAGGCAGCATCCCGATCCGCACCCGAACCGCCGCCGTCGCCGTCGTAGACTTCGCGCTCCCCCACTTTGCGGGGCGCGCCGATGCTGGAGGCGCCGCGGAAGCCGGCGTCGCCGCCGAAGTTCCAGGCGCCGTAGAGGCCCAGATGGACGTGCAGCAGCAGTCCGTGCGCGAACTCGAGGAAGAGGTGTTTCCCGTGCGCGGTGGATCCGGTCAGGACGTGGCCGTCCAGCAGCGCCGCGCCGTGCACGAACCTGCCCTGCGGACTGGTGACCGCGAGTTGCGCCCCCACGAAGACGTCTCCGAACTGGCGGGCCAGCCGGTGGACGGAATGCCCCTCCGGCACTACTCGATGACCTCGCCGGTGCGCTCGTACACGGCAATCTTGGTGATCCGGCGGACGTGGCGCTCGTCGTTGCTGAAGGGCTCGGCGAGGAAGGCTTCGATGATGGCGGTGGCCTCCTCGACGCTGTGCTGCCGGCCGCCGACGGCGACCACGTTGGCGTCGTTGTGGTCGCGGGCCAGCTTCGCGGTGGACAGGTTCCAGGCCAGCGCGGCACGGACGCCTTTGACCTTGTTCGCGGCAATCTGCTCGCCGTTGCCGGAGCCACCGAGCACGACGCCCAGGGCGGGGGTCCCGGCCTCCTGGTCGGCCACGACGGCGAGCGCGGCGTTGAGGCAGAAGGAGGGATAGTCATCCAGGGCGTCGTAGGCCCTGGGGCCATGGTCGACCACGTCGTAGCCCTTGGCGCTGAGGTGCCTCACGAGGTGGGCGCTGAGTTCCATGCCGGCGTGGTCCGTGGCGATGTGCACGCGCGGGAGATCAGTGGGGGTCACGGCGGATCCGTTCAGTTGGGCACCGGTGAACTGCCGGGGCTGGTCGTGAGGGCTGGCTCCAAGCCTACTAGTGCCGGGTCGCCGGGGTTACGACTCCGGAGTGCCGCCGTTGCGTCGCGCCCGGGCCGCCACCCGGGACAGCGCCTGCGCGACGTTGTCCGCCGTCGTGGCGCTGCCGCCGCTTACCGTCAGCTTTCGTCCGTCGGAGCGGTCGACGACGACGGCGGGACCGCTGCTGACGAGCAGCGCCGTCGTGGTGCCATGGCTCCGGTATCCCCAGCCGCCATAGTCGGCGGCCTTGACCTCTTTCGGCGTCGCCGAGTCGATGGCGGCGGCGGGCACGTCCATGACCCGCACGAAACCCGCGGCGAAGACCTTCAGGCCGCTGCGGTCCACCCGGATCCGGGCGAACAGAAACGCGGCCGCACCCAGGGCCGTTCCGGCCAGGACGGCGGCCAGCCAGGGCACGGCGATGGTCAGGAGGGCGGCCGGAAGCAGGGTGGCGATCCCGAGCATCACGAAGACGGAGCTGCGGGCATGGACCCAGAGGCTCACGGAGTCCCTGGCCAGATCGGGGTCGAGTTCACGTTGCAGAGCCACCTGCAAAGCGCGGTCATCGTCCGTGGACCAGCGCTCGTCAGCCTTGAACACGAAGCCCATAACAAAACCCAGGCCCAGCGCCGCGCCGCTGCCCAGCGCCAGCACTGCGGCGTCCACCCGGGATTCCCTGGCGTTTTCCAGGCCTACCTGGCCGACGAGGACGGCGGCGAGAACGGTGGTGATGAAGAGGCTCATCGTCAGGCCGGCGCCCATCATGATCCGTCGCATCACCGCCGGGCGCGACAGCGGCACCGCCTGCACCAGCACGGCCCAGCCAATCAGCACGATCATGGCCGCCCCAGCGCTCACCACGGCCTCGAAGGGCGCGAAGCCCGCCGCGCCGGCCCCGTCCCACCGGACGGCCAGCGGATCGGGCAGATCGGAACGGATCAGGAAGGCGCAGACCACGAAGGCGGTTGCCAGCATCAGAGGGAATCCCACGGCGAAGCGCAGCGCCCTGGCGTCGACGGAGTTACGGAACGTTCCCATATCCTCCACGCTACTCCCGCCGCGGCGGGAGATGATGTGATGCACGCAACTTGCCAAGCGCCGCTGACGTGAAAGAATGATTTCACGTTACCGCTCTCACTATCTGGAGGCACACCCTTGCCCGGTATGAACCTGACCCGCGCCGAAGCACGCGAGCGCGCCGCACTGATCGCCGTCGAGTGCTACGAGGTCAGCCTCGACCTGACCCGCGGCGAGAAAGTCTTCGCTTCCACCACTGCCGTCAAATTCACGGCGACGCCGGGGTCCTCGACTTTCATCGATGCCGTGACGCATGCGGTGCACAGCGTGACCCTGAACGGACGCGAACTGGACCCGGCGGAGGTCTCCGACGGCGTCCGCATCCAGCTCCGGAACCTGGAAGCCGTGAACGATCTGCTGGTGGTGGCGGAAGCGCCCTACATGAATACCGGTGAGGGCCTGCACCGCTTCGTGGATCCGGTGGACAACGAGGTCTACCTGTACACCCAGTTCGAGGTGCCGGATTCCCGGCGGGTGTTCGCCGTCTTCGAACAGCCCGACCTCAAGGCCAGCTTCACCTTCACTGTGACAGCACCCTCGCACTGGGATCTCGTCTCCAACTCCCCCACGCCCGTGCCGGTGCCGACCATCCCCGGTACGGACGGCGGCGCCCGCTCCGTCTGGGAATTCCCGCCGACGCCGCGGCTCTCCTCTTATGTCACCGCCCTGATCGCCGGGCCGTACCAGTCGGTCCGCAGCGAGGTGACCTCCGCCAACGGCAAGGTCACCCCGCTGGGTATCTTTGCCCGCAAGTCCCTTATGCAGCACCTGGATGCGGACAACATCTTCGAACTCACCCGCCAGGGCTTCGAGTTCTACGAGGCGCAGTTCGGCTGCCCCTACCCGTTTGAAAAGTACGACCAGCTTTTCGTGCCGGAGTTCAACGCCGGGGCCATGGAGAACGCCGGGGCCGTCACGATCCTGGAGGGCTACATCTTCCGCAGCAAGGTCACGGACGCCCAGGTGGAACGCCGCGCCATCACCGTGCTGCACGAGCTCGCCCACATGTGGTTCGGGGACCTCGTCACCATGCGCTGGTGGAACGACCTCTGGCTCAACGAGTCCTTCGCCGAGTACATGTCCCACCTGGCCGCCGTCGAGAACACGACGTTCGACCACGCCTGGACCACCTTCGCCTCCGTGGAGAAGTCCTGGGCCTACCGCCAGGACCAGCTGCCCACGACGCACCCGATCTTCGCCGAGATCAACGATTTGCAGGACGTCGAGGTGAACTTCGACGGCATCACCTACGCCAAGGGCGCCTCGGTGCTGCGCCAGCTGGTGGCCTGGGTGGGTCCAGAGGAGTTCATGGCCGGCGTCCGCCAGTATTTCCGCAAGCACGCCTGGCAGAACACCGAGCTCAGCGATCTGATGGCCGAACTGGAAACGGCCAGTGGCCGCGACCTGGACCAGTGGGGCCGCCTCTGGCTGGAGACCGCGGGCGTCAACACGCTCAAGCCCGAGCTGACCGTGGCCGGGGACGGCACGATTTCGTCCTTCGCGATCCTGCAGTCGGCCACCGAGGCCCAGCCCACCCTTCGGCCGCACCGCCTCGCCGTCGGCTTCTACAACGTCACCGCAGCAGGGAAGCTGGAGCGTGTGCACCGCGAGGAGCTCGACGTCGACGGCGGGCGCACCGAAGTTCCGGCGCTGGCCGGTCTGGCCCGGCCCGACCTGATCCTACTCAACGACGACGACCTCGCCTACGCCAAGGTCCGCCTCGACCCGAAGTCCCTCGCGACCGCCACGTCGCATCTGAAGGACTTCAGCCAGAGCCTCCCCCGCACCCTGGTGTGGGGTTCGGCCTGGGACGCGGCGCGTGACGGCGAAACTCCGGCCCGCGGCTACGTGGATTTGATTCTCGCCAACATTGCGGAGGAATCCGATTCCTCCGTGATCCTGGTCCAGCTCCGCCAGCTCGCTACCACGCTGAACTTTTACGTCGCCGCGGAGCACAAGGAAGCCACCGCCGTGGCCGCCGCCGACCGGCTCTGGGAGCTCGCCTCGGGCGTCCCGGCCGGTTCCGACGCGCAGCTGCAGTTTGTGAAGTCCTACGCCCTGCTGGCCCGCAGCGCCGGGCAGCTGGACACCGTCGCCGGGCTGCTGGATGGCACCCTGACGCTCGAAGGCCTCACGGTGGACCAGGACCTTCGCTGGGAACTAATCGCGTCCCTCGTCGTCGGCGGCCGGGCCAGCCAGGACCGGATCAACGCCGAGCTGGCGACGGACAATACGGCCACCGGGCAGAACGCGGCCGCCCTCGCCACGGCAGCCGTCCCCACCGCCGAGGCCAAGGCCGTGGCCTGGGAATCGATCGTGGTGACGGGCGAGCTGTCCAACGCGCTCCAGGGCTCGGCGGTGACCGGCTTCACCCGCGTGCTGGACACGTCGCTGCTGGCACCCTACGCCGAGAAATACTTCGAAGCCGTCCCTGGCATCGTCAGGGACCGCACCCACGCGCTCGCGCAGCAGATCGTCGTCGGGCTCTACCCGGCACAGCTGACCGCGCAGGCAACCGTGGACCGCACGGATGCGTTCCTCGCCGCACTGCCGGCGGACGGCGCCGCGCTGCGCCGGATGATGCTGGAAAACCGCGACGGCGTGGCACGCGCCCTGCGCGCCCGCCAGGCCGACGTCGGCTAAGCCGTCCTCGGAACCCTGGAACCCCGGCAAACCTTTGTGGCGCCGGGGTTCCTTCGTTCTAGGCTGGACCCATGAGCCTTGATGAGCACCGCTACGCCCTGACTGTCCGCTGGACCGGGAACCTCGGCGAGGGGACGGCATCGTACCGTGGCTATTCACGCGACCACGACGTCGAGATCCCGGGGCTGCCCGCGCTGCAGGGTTCAGCGGACCCGACCTTCCACGGCGACCGGACCCGCTACAACCCGGAGCAGCTGCTTCTGGCCGCTCTGTCCCAGTGCCACATGCTGTCTTTCCTGCACGTCGCGGTGAAACACGGCGTGGTGGTTACGGCGTACGAGGACCGGGCCGAGGCCCTGATGCGGACCAACCGGGACGGCAGCGGCCAGTTCGAATCGGCCACGCTCAAGCCCCGGGTGACGGTGGCCGCTCCGGTTGCGGAAGAACTCATGGAGCAGCTGCACTCCGAGGCGAACAAGGTCTGCTTCATCGCCCGCAGCGTCAACTTTCCCGTCCTGCACCGGCCCACCGCGGTGGTGGAGCACCTGCAGGGCTGAGTGGCTTAGCCGAACTCCGCCCTGTACCCGGCCAGGATCCTCCGCTCCGTCTCCGGGCTCATCCCGGCCCTGCGTTCCCTTCCGAGTCCGCGGCGACGCTCATCCGCCAGGGTGTCCCGCAGCGTATCCATCCAGGGGCGGGTCTGCAGTCCGGCGGCCCGGGCGGCGGCGTTGCTGCGGGCGGCGAAGCCCTCGTGCCCCGGCGGCAGCCAGAGCGGCAGCGAATCCGGGCCGGCCCAATAGTTTGCCCCGTGCGCGGCCAGCCAGCCCTCGGGGGCGGCCACGACGTCGGCTCCCCCGTCGGCGACCTGCCGGGACTCTTCGAGATAGGCGGCAAAAGGCACCGGCTCACCGACGGCGTTCAAAGCCCCGGTGACTGCGTTTGCTGCCGCGGTGAGGACCCAGGCGGCGAGGTCGCGGACGTCGATAATCTGGGTTGCGTCCGTCGGGATGTCCGGGACCAACACGGGCTCCGAGTCCCGGGCAAAGCGCGCCGGCCAGTATCCGTAGCGGTCCGAGCCGTCCCCCGGGCCACCGATCAGCCCCGCCCGGCAGAGATGGGCCTTGTCCCCGGCCAGCTCCCTGGTCCACCGTTCGATCGCGGACTTGGCCTCGCCATAGTTTCCGGCGCCGGGTTCCGTGCCGGCCGCGAGCGGCTCCAGCACGGCAGCGTCCTCCCCCGCTCCGGCCACGGAATGGTCCGCGTACACGGAACAGCTCGAAACGAAGGTCCAGTGCCCGGCGGCACCGGCCAGGGCTTCGAGCGCCTCACGCGCCTGTCCGGGATCGCAGGCGACGTCGACAACGGCGTCCCACCCGCCGGCAGCGGCAGCGGCAGCGGCGGCATAGGCGGCCGGGCCGTGCGAGCGGTCCGCCGGCAGCCAGGCCGCGCCGTCCGGCGGTGGGGACACGGTCCCCCGCGCCAGGCAGGTGACGTGGTGGCCGGCGGCCAGTGCCTGCCGGGCAATTTCTGCAGACAGGAAGGCCGTACCGCCCAGAACCAGAATGCGCATGGGGCCACGCTACGGCGCTAGTGTTGAAGGAGAACAGAGTGTTATGCCGCCGGCGAACGCCGGCCGCACAACCGCACGCCCCGCCGAACGCTGCCGGCCGGCAGCAGCACGCAGCAGCAGCAAGGAGCACCCCCGCCGATGTACCGCATGACCACCACCGCACCGATCACGCCGCCGGATATGTCGGCCATCAACCTGCCCGGAGTCCTCATCAGCATTGGGGTCGGCGTCACCGTCTGGCTGGTGGCGTCCTTCGTGATCGCCGGAATTACCAAGCGCGTCGCCGCCGGAACCACGTTCTTCAAGAAACCGCACTTCCGCTGGGTGGCGCCCGCGCTGCGTGCCCTCGACCACGAACGCCGGGTCCAGCGGGCCAACACCATCGGCGCACTGCTCAACAGCGTGGTCGGGGTCCTGGTGGCCGTCCTCACCATCATGTACGTGTTGAGCAACCTGAATGTGAACATTGCCCCGCTGCTGACCAGCGTGGGAATCCTCGGTATCGCCATCGGCTTCGGCGCCCAGCAGCTGATCCGGGACTTCCTGGCCGGCCTCTTCATCACCATCGAGGACCAGTACGGGATCGGCGACATCATCGAGACCTCCGAGGTGGTGGGCACAGTGGAGTCCATGAACCTGCGGATCACCCGGGTCCGGGCCGAGGACGGCACCATCTGGTACCTGCGCAACGGCGAAATCCTGCGCGTGGGCAACCGCTCCCAGGGCACCTACGTCCCTCCCGCTCCCGACCAGGCGGGCACCGACTCCGTCGAGGACACCGAGGAAACCCGGGAGGCCCGGGAAGCCCGGGACGCCGGGGCACCCCGGCAGAAGGCCGGAGAATAAGGCAATGACGACTCCCAGCGCCGGCGAACCCCGGCAGCCCCGGCAGCTGCTGCAGAACGATCCGTTCAACCAGCCCGGCTACACAGACAACTTCTACGACGCCGTGGGCGGCCACGAGACGTTCGTCAAGCTCGTGGACGTGTTCTACGACGGCGTCGCGACGGATCCGCTGCTGCGGCCGATGTATCCGGAAGAAGACCTCGAGCCTGCGAAGCGGCGCTTCCTGATGTTCCTGGAGCAGTACTGGGGCGGCCCGACGACGTACGGTGAGGAGCGCGGGCATCCGCGGCTGCGGATGCGCCACCAGCCGTTCCGGGTCACTCCGGAGGCCAAGGAGCGCTGGCTGCACCATATGCGCACCGCGGTGGATGACCTGGAGCTCCCGCCGCTGCACGAGGGAACCTTGTGGGACTACATGGAGCGGGCTGCCCTCTCCATGGTGAACAGCCCCTCCGGGGCCTGATCCGGCCCTGTGAGGTCAGCTGCCGTTCGGCCCGGACGCCGCTGCACTCAGAGGCCGGAGCCGGAGCGGGCCAGCACGTGCCCGCGGGCCCCGCTCAGCCGGAACCAGCGCCCTGCCCGGTAGAGCTTTTGTTCGCCATCGGCGAGGAAACCCAGGGTCAGAGCAGCGAAGGCGGCGCCCAGCGGAAGTCCCTCGGCGCCCGGCAGTTCCCTGCCCCAGACGCTGGCGCGGGCATTGTTGACGATCAGTGCACCTGGCTTGTCCGGCATGATTGCGGCGACCTCGGTGATGCCGGCCTCGGCGGCCAGCCGCAGCGCGGAATCCTGCAGCCCGCCTACGAGCGCCCAGCCTGTCCGGGGAGCGCCCACCCCCGCCCAGGATTCGGTGACGGCCACCGGCGGCAGCGGCAGCTCGACGTCGTGCTCCCCCGCCCGCGCCAGCCGGTCCAGCACCGCGGCGAGCGGCACGGTCACGTCAGCGTCGGCAGGCCGGGCCAGCGCCATGGTCCGCAGCCCGAGAATGGTGGGGGTGGACTCCCCCAGCAGCCGGGGCCGCAACACGCATACGTAGGCCGCGAGCACGCCGCCGGATGCCTGGAGCCGGATGGCGCCGTCGTCGATGGATTTGGCGCGCGTGGCAAAGGTGCGCAGATCGGCGAGATCGCGGGGATCGGTGAATTGCAGGGGCTGGGTTAGGACGTCGGACACAATATCGACTCTACCGGCTGTGCCTCCTTGGGGCGGCGCCGCCTTTTTTGAGCAGTGTCACAGGGACGTCTAGAGTCGAACCATGACTGAACCCGAAGCCGGATTGCCGGGCCCGCCCACGCAGGACCCCACCTCCTCGCTCCTCCAACTCCTGAACCTCGGCGAACTTGAGGGTGCCCGGACGGATGAGGACATCTTCATGGGACCTTCGCAGCAGCAGCCCAGGCACCGGGTTTTTGGCGGCCAGGTGCTGGCACAGTCCCTCATCGCCGGCAGCCGCACCGTCGCCGAGGGGCGCGGCGTGCACTCCATGCATGGCTATTTCCTGCGCCCGGGGGACGCCAACAAGCCCATCACTTTCGGTGTGCAGCGGCTGCGCGACGGGCGGTCCTTTTCCGCGCGGCGGGTCCATGCCTACCAGGAGGGCGTGCCCATCCTGTCCATGATCGCGTCCTTCCAGGACGAGGACGAGGGCATCGAGCACCAGTCCGAGATGCCCGCCGGGATCCCCGGGCCGGAGTCGCTGCCGAGCACCGCGGATTTGCTCGGCAAGTATGACCATCCGGTGGCCCGGCACTGGGCCTATGAGCGGCCTTTCGATATCCGGCACGTCGATCCGGCCCTTTACGTCTCGGCCGAGGGAGACAAGGAGCCGCGCAACGCCGTCTGGATGAAGACCTTCGGGCCGATGCCGGATGACCCTGAACTGCACCGCGCGGCTCTGGCCTACGCCAGCGACTACACAATCCTGGAGTCCATCCTCCGCCAGCACGGCATGAGCTGGATTACCCCGGGAATGTCCGTGGCGAGCCTGGACCACGCGATGTGGTGGCACCGCCCGGTGCGCGTGGACGAGTGGCTGCTGTATGTCCAGGAGTCCCCCAGTGCCCAGGGCGCGCGCGGACTTGCGACGGGCAAAATCTTCAGCCGCGACGGCCGGCACGTGGCCACGGTGGCGCAGGAGGGTATGATCAGGGTCCCCACCGACCTGAAGAACAAAGTCAGGGGCGCCGTGCAGACCAAGGTGTTGCAGCACCGGCTGCGGAAGGCCGGGCGCGGCTGACACGCCTGCCGCGTTGACCCACCACCTTGACATGGAAGAGGCCGGCTCCCCCGCGGGGGAGCCGGCCTTTTCTATCGCCGCCTGGCCCACAGAGCCTCGCGGTTTTGGCTGCCGTTTTAGTCGCTGTGTTGGCGGCTGTATCAGTCGCGGGTGAGGCGGCGGTGGGTGACACGGTGCGGCTTTGCCGCATCCGGGCCCAGACGCTCAATCTTGTTTTCCTCGTAGGACTCGAAGTTGCCCTCGAACCAGTACCACTTGGAGGGGTTCTCCTCGTCGCCCTCGTAGGCCAGGATGTGCGTGGACACCCGGTCCAGGAACCACCTGTCGTGCGAGACCACGACGGCGCAGCCCGGGAATTCGAGCAGGGCGTTTTCAAGGCTGCTGAGCGTCTCGACGTCGAGGTCGTTAGTGGGCTCATCGAGGAGAAGCAGGTTGCCGCCCTGTTTCAGGGTCAGAGCCAGGTTCAGGCGGTTGCGCTCACCACCGGAGAGCACCCCGGCCTTCTTCTGCTGGTCCGGGCCCTTGAAGCCGAAGGCGGCGACGTAGGCGCGGGACGGCATTTCGACGTGGCCGACCTGGATGTAGTCGAGGCCGTCGGAGACAACCTCCCAGAGAGTCTTGTTCGGGTCGATGCCGCCGCGGCTCTGGTCCGCGTAGGAGATCTTGACGGAATCGCCGATCTTCAGCTCGCCGCCGTCGAGGGGCTCCAGCCCGACGATGGTCTTGAACAAGGTGGTCTTGCCGACGCCGTTGGGGCCGATGACGCCAACGATGCCGTTACGGGGCAGCGTGAACGACAGCCCATCGATCAGGGTGCGGTCCTCGAAGCCCTTCTGGAGGTTCTTCGCCTCCAGCACCAGGCCACCCAGGCGCGGTCCCGGCGGGATCTGGATCTCTTCGAAGTCCAGCTTGCGGGTGCGGTCCGCTTCGGCAGCCATTTCCTCGTACCGGGCCAGACGGGCCTTGGACTTGGTCTGGCGGCCCTTGGCGTTGGAACGGACCCACTCGAGTTCTTCGGTGAGGCGCTTGGCCTGCTTGGCGTCCTTCTTGCCCTGGACTTCCAGGCGGGCTCGCTTCTTCTCGAGGTAAGTGGAGTAGTTACCCTCGTACGGGTACAGGTGGCCGCGGTCCACTTCGGCGATCCACTCGGCAACGTGGTCCAGGAAGTACCGGTCGTGGGTCACGGCGAGAACGGCGCCGGGGTAGGCGGAAAGGTGCTGCTCGAGCCAGAGCACGCTCTCGGCGTCGAGGTGGTTGGTGGGCTCATCGAGGAGCAGCAGGTCCGGCTTCTGGAGCAGGAGCTTGCAGAGGGCGACGCGGCGGCGCTCACCACCGGACAGCAGCGTGACGTCGGCTTCCGGCGGCGGGCAGCGGAGGGCGTCCATGGCCTGCTCGAGCTGGGAGTCAAGATCCCAGGCATCGGCAGTGTCGATCGCTTCCTGCAGCTGACCCATTTCCTCAAGGAGGACATCGTAGTCAGCGTCGGGGCTGGCCATCTCCTCGGAGATCTCGTTGAAGCGCTGGATCTTGCCGATGATCTCGCCGACGCCTTCCTGGACATTGCCCAGGACCGTCTTCTCCTCGTTCAGCGGCGGTTCCTGCAGCAGGATGCCCACCGTGTAGCCGGGGCTGAGCCTGGCCTCGCCGTTTGAGGGAGTGTCCAATCCGGCCATGATCTTGAGAATGGTGGACTTACCGGCACCATTGGGGCCGACAACACCGATCTTGGCCCCCGGGAAGAAGGACATGCTCACGTCGTCGAGGATAAGTTTTTCGCCAACAGCCTTGCGGGCCTTGGTCATTGTGTAAATAAATTCCGCCATGCCTATAAACCTAGTGGCTCAACCGGGATAACTCACATTCAGCGGGTCCCCGTTGAGCCCACGGGGCACCCGCCGTCGTTCCGCACCGGGAGGATGACAGCACTGACGCTGCCTTGGCGGACATGGGCATTGATGCGGTTCCCGTCCGCCTGAACGCGGCTTTAGCGGCGTCGGCGGCCAGGCCAGTGGGCGTCCGGCTCGCGGTGACTTCCTCTGCGTCCGGGGAGAAACCGGCTTCGGTCACTGCGGTCCGGGTCCGCGCTGTACCCGGTACCCGGCATCCGGCATCCGGCCACGGCGCCGGCTGTCTTGTCCGGGCCCGGCACCCAGGCGAACGACGGCAGCACAGCCGCTCCGGGTCAGGCAGCGACCCCTTTCAGCTCTCCGGTTGCCTCGTCTAGCTCCTCCAACTCGCCGTTGTCGTCTTCGACGAAAACGGGAGCGGGGGTATCGCCCTCGTTGCCTTCACCCCCGGGGGCCTGCTGCCCGCCCTGGCCGCCGTCCGACCCGGAGGGAGCGTCCGCAGGCTGCCCGCCGCTGGCCACAGTGCCAATGCCGGCCGTGCGAATGAAGTTGGCGGAACCCCACATGAGGTCGTGGCCGACGGACTCGGCGTCGATTTCGGCCACGTGGTAGATCCTGCCGTCCTTCTCCCAACTCCGCATTTTCAGCCGGCCGACGACGATGACGCGCTGGCCCTTCTTGATGCTGCAGCCGATGTTTCCCGCCAGTTGCCGGTAGCCCTGGACCGTGAACCAGTTCGTGTTCCCGTCAACCCAGGAACTGGAGGCCCTGTCATATCGTCGCTCGGTTGACCCCAGGCGGAAGGACGCTGTCCCCACACCGCCGGGCGTCGTCGAACTCTTAATCTCCGAGGCAACAAAGCCACGGACCGTGATGTTGTCACTCATTCTCATGTCCTGTCTCGAAATTGATCCGCCCTAGCAGGCAATTCAAGCTTCATACCGGATCCAGCCGACGGCGAGAGAAGAGATGCGGTATGTGGAAAACCTGGGCCGGAGATACCTGTTGAGGAGCAGACGGTGCAGCCCGTCCTGCGGCACACCGACGCTCGGATCACGGGGGCACGCAACGCACGGTAAACTTTTGGAGGCGACCCCCGGCAGCAGCCGGACGGCACGCCGAAAGTGCCCCAGTAGCTCAGGGGATAGAGCAGCGGCCTTCTAATCCGCCGGTCGGGGGTTCGATTCCCTCCTGGGGCACCAGAACGCGGCTCTGGCCTGCCGGAACCTTCCGCAGGCCAGGGCCGCGGATCCCCACGGAAATGACGCCGCGCACCGGCCGGTCGGATGAACTTGTTGTGCCTGAAGGCCCAGAAGAGCCAGGCCCGCGCCCACCATCAGCCCTAAGCCTTGATCCACCGTTCTGCCGGGGTGTTTGATGTGAATCCGGTTTCTGCGGGTTGCGGGCATAGCCGGGCTCGGTCACCAGCCGCATTTCGTCCTTCTGCCGCTGCTCAGCGAGCGCCGGGTTTACCGCCAGCGCATTCTGCAGCAGGGCTCGGAAGACCGTGATCCGTTCACTCAGCCGCAGCACGTGGCCCAGAACACCCTGGACCTGGTCCTGCGGTCCCGGGCCGTTATTGCGGTCCGGCGGCTCAATCATCAGAGACCGTAGAATCGCGACCAGCGGCGCCGGATCCGCGGTGCGGCGTCCGTCCCCGCAGACGGCGTTGTCAACGATGACCACGGCGGGCCTCGGGGCAACGGTGGCGGCATCGGGGCATCCGGGTTTCCGGGTTTCCAGAGCGTCGATGGGGGCGCCGGTGTAAGTTGGCCGTCAACCGTCATTTTTCAAGGACGGTGAAGGGAACCCCCGCGGGGCCGCAGCGCGCCGTCCTCCCGCTCACCCATTTCCGCTATCGGCACGCCTACGATTGAGCGGAAAGGCAGGGCTACCCGGGAGTGCCGGTGCGTTCTGCCCCCAACGGAAAGGTATGGCCGCCATGACCCAAACCCCTAGCGGATTCGAGCCGACAGACCCGGCCGCTGCCCGGCAACCCGGAACCCCTGACGCCCTGTCCGGATATGCCGGGGATGACTCGACCGCCGCGACCCGCAGCGGCGTAGAGGCGGTCCCCGACACGGAACCGGCAGCGGTAGAGGCGCCGCGCCCCGCCGCAGACAAGGCGGAGCCCGCAGCCGGCCCCGGACCGGAGCCACGCCAGGTCACCCGCGCGGGAATGGTCTGGGCCGCTGTGGCCAGCGCCCTCGTGGTCCTGATACTGCTCATCGCGTTCATCCTGCAGAACCAGGATTACGTCCAGGTGAAGTTCTTTGGCCTGCAGGGTGCCGTCCCGCTCGGCATCGCCCTCTTCATCGCGGCCGTCGGCGGCGGGGTGCTCGTCGCCATCGCCGGCGCCGCCCGCATCATCCAGCTCCGGATCGCGGCCCACCGCCAGCGGGTCCGGGCAACCGGACGACGCTGACCCGACACCCTCTCCCTGGGCCCGTAAACATCGCTGGGCTGACGAGCGGTTCCGCGGGAACCATCACTGCCATAAAGTTCGACGGCGGCGCGCCGGCTCCCGGCGCGATCGCCCTCCGCGGCTGGCAGCCCGTCATAGCTCCGCGGGGTAAGCCTTCCGGCCTGCCCCTACGGCAGCGTCAGAATAACCGGCCCGTCCGCCGTGATGGCCACAGTGTGCTCGCTGTGGGCAGCGCGGCGGCCGTTTGCCGAGCGGAGGGTCCATTCGTCGTCGTCGTGGAAGTAGTCCTCCTTGCCGCCCAGGATCAGCATCGGCTCGATGGCAATGACCAGCCCTGCGGTCAGCTTGATGCCCCGGCCGGGCCTGCCGTCATTGGGAACGTGCGGCTCGGCGTGCATGGTCCTGCCGATCCCGTGACCGCCGTGGTCCGCCAGCAGGCCGTAGCCGGCGCTGCGAGACGCCCCGCCGATCGAGTAGCCCAGATCCCCCATCTTGTTCCCCGTCCGGGCGGACTCAACGCCACGGGCCAGCGCGGCATCGGTGGCGTCGATCAGGGCCTGGTCCACGGGGTCCGCCGTTCCCACGATGAAGCTGATGGCCGCGTCCCCGCACCAGCCTTCGAGGAACGCGCCGCAGTCCACGCTGAGCAGGTCGCCGTCCCGGAGCCGGTAGTCGTTGGGGATACCGTGCACCACGGCATCGTTCACGCTCGTGCAGATCACACCGGGGAACGGAACGGAGGCCCAGCGCGGCGTGTAGCCCAGGAAGGCCGGCGTGGCTCCGGCGCCGGCGATGGTCGCCGCGGCCAGCTCGTCAAGTTCCTTCAGCGAGACCCCGACGGCGGCCGACTCCCTGACCTTCGCCAGCGTGTTCGCCACCACCCGGCCGGCCTCGCGCATCAGGGCAATCTCGGCTGGACTCTTGATCATCGACATGGCCTCAACTGTAGGCCCGGCCCGCACCGCGGCTGAAGTCACCCGTGGCTAAGAGTTGCCTGGTGGCCAGCGTTGGCCCATGGCCGCAAACAGCGTTTCGCACCCGCTGTGCGCGCTGCCGCAGGCGCACCTTCATCCGGAAGGCGAACCGCTGGTCATTGCGTGATTACTCCGCCACGGATCCGGGCTGGGTCCTGGACTTCTCCCAGCGGTGCGGACCACGGCCCGTTCTCCCGCAGGGAAGCGCTCCGGAATGATCAGATCACCGGCCGCGTGGTGACCGGTTCCTCCGCCTTGCTGAACAGGAGCTTCGTCTTCGGGTCGAGGAAGATCAGGTAGAGGGCAAAGAGCAGGGCAATGATAGCCGCGGCGTTCCGTGCCAGGGCGAGGGCCAGTCCGAGGTCAGCGGTCTGCAGGTAAGGGAAGACTTCCAGCTGGTCCGAGATGGCGTACACCATAAAGAAGGACACGATGAAGTAGAGCGCTTTGACCTGCCAGTCGTCGCGGATGCCTGTGACGGCAAAGAGCGGAATGAGCCAGACAACGTACCAGGACTGGATCATCGGGGCCAGGACGACGATCGCCGCGAACGCCAGCGTGAGGCGGCGCATGAGCCGGTCGTAATCGCCGCGGAAGATCTGCCAGGCGACCATCCCGAGCGCCAGCAGCTTGCCGGCGTCGTACACCCACTTGGCCATCCCCCAGCCATCGAGTCCGAAGGCGTTGAAGAGGGAAGCGACGACCAGTCCGAGCAGGCCGATCGGGGCGTACCAGATCCAGATGCTGCCCGGGGCGGACAGGCCGTTGATCCAGCCGAAGCCGAATCCGTTGACCAGGCTCATGGCATAGAGGATCGCCAGGCTAAGGCCGGCCGTGAGACCCCAGAACACAAACTTCCGGGGCCAGCCGGCGTTCCTGCCGGCCCAGAGCAGGCCGATGAACGGGAGGAAGACGATGGTAATGGGCTTGACCGAGATGGAAAGCGTCACCAGCACGATGCCGAGGATGACGCGCCGGGTCGCGCAGTAGTACAGGCCTGCGAGTGCCAGCCCGATCATCAGGGCGTCGTTGTGGACGCTGGCGATGAAGTTGGTGAGGAAGAGCGGGTTGGCGGCGGTCAGCCACAGGGCGCGGTGCGGGTTGACGCCATGGAGCTCGGCGAGCCGGGGCACGTAAATCACGCAAAGCGCGATGCCGGCCAGCGCGGCCAGCCGGAAAAGCATAATGCTGGCTTCCGGGTGCACATTGGTGGACCAGACCACCAGCTGCTCGATCCAGAGGAAAAGCTGCCCGTACGGGACGGGAGCCTCCGTCCACATCTTGTCGGCGCCGAGCTGGAAGTAGTTGGACAGCGCGGAGATGCCGTTTTCGTAGGGGTTGAAGCCCTCCACCATCAGGCGGCCCTGCCCGATGTAGGCATAGACGTCCCGGCTGAACAGCGGGACGGAGAACATCAGCGGAAGGCCCCAGAGGACGAGTGCCTGAAGCGTTGCCTTGCGGGCTTCCGGTCCCCAGACGCGAACGCGCTGTCCGAGCCGCAGCCACGCGCGGACCAGCAGCATCCCGCCGACGGCCAGGAGAACAATGCACAGTGCGACGCCGAGGGCTTCGGTGCGCATCCAGATGAACAGCGGCACCCGGCGGAGCTCGGAGGCCGGCGCAAGCCAGCCCACGCCGAGCGAACCGATCGCCATGAACAAGGATCCGATGAAACCGGCCAGGAGCGGGGAACGGGCGTTGTCCACATCGGCTGCAGCTGCCGTTTGGGCGGTGCGGGACGGACCGGCGGCCGTTTTCCCCGCCACAGGCACAGGCGCCGTCATCTCAGGATCGTCCAATCTGTTGTGGGGCTCACGTCCGCCCTCAGCCAACCGCTGGAACAGGCCCGGGCGCGCCGCGATGACGAAAAGTTTCGACGGCCGCGTACCCGAAATCCTAACACCGGACGGTTCAGCGGCGACGGAACGGTAGGCTGGGCGCGTGCCTATATCTAATGAACGCATCGTCTGGATCGACTGCGAAATGACCGGCCTGGACACCACGAACGACGCCCTCATCGAGGTGGCCGCCCTGGTGACGGATTCCGAGCTCAATGTCCTCGGCGACGGCGTCGACGTCGTCATCAGGCCGGACGACGCCGCACTGGCACAGATGGGCGACTTCGTCCGGGACATGCACACCCGTTCCGGCCTGCTGGCGGAACTCCCCCACGGCAAGACCATGGCGGAGGCCCAAACAATCGTCCTGGACTACATCAAGAAATGGGTGCCGGAGCCCAGGAAGGCCCCGCTGGGCGGCAACTCGGTGGGAACCGACCGCGTCTTTCTGGTCCGCGACATGCCGGAGCTTGTGGAGCACCTGCACTACCGGGTCATTGATGTGAGCACCATCAAGGAGCTCTCCCGCCGCTGGTACGCGCGGGCCTACTTCCAGTCCCCCGCCAAGCTCGGCGGCCACCGGGCGCTCGGCGACATCCAGGACTCCATCGACGAACTGCGCTACTACCGCGAGGCCGTCTTTGTCCCCGCGCCGGGACCGGATAGCGCCACCGCTCAGCGGATCGCCAGGACGGTCATGGGCAAGGAAGCGGCCTCCTCCGAAGCGTCGTCCGCGACGCTGGCAAACTAGCTCGCCGGGTAGCTGTCCGGAGTAATCTGCGCCACCTTCAGAGAAAAATTCAGTGAAAATCGGAAAAGTGGCAAAACCGGCCCCGAACAGCAGGTAAGCTGTTTGTCGTTGCCTTTTCAGCCAGCCGGTCCGCCGGTGGGCGTGGCCGGGCACGTGGTGGGCGTAGCTCAGTTGGCAGAGCGCCTGGTTGTGGTCCAGGAGGTCGCGGGTTCAATCCCCGTCGCTCACCCTCATCAAGGACGGCAGTAATTGCCCGACCTTAGACGAAGGCCGTACCGGAAATCCGGTGCGGCCTTTGTTGTCTGTGCAGGTGTCTGGCAGTCGCCCGCCCATGGAACCGTCACCGGAAGGAAACGCAATGAAGCGCACGCTCTTTGAAGAAGACCATGGGATGTTCCGTGAAATGGCCACCGAGTTCAATGCACGCGCCGTTGCCCCGCACTACGCCCAGTGGGACAGTGACCACATAATGTCCCGGGAACTCTGGACGGCGGCCGGCGGACAGGGCCTGCTGGGCCTCGCGGTCCCCGAAGAGTTCGGCGGCCTGGGCATGGACGACTACCGCTTCCGCGCTGTGCTGGACGAGGAATTCGCCAAGAGCAACCACCTCGCCGTGGGCCTGGCCTTCCACCTGCACGATGACATGGTCCTCCCCCACCTGCTGGCCTATGGCTCGGACGCGCTCAAGGGCCGCTGGCTGCCCGGCATGGTCTCCGGCGAAATCGTCACCTCGATCGCCTGGACCGAACCCGGCGCCGGCTCGGACCTGCGCGGTATCCGGACCAAGGCCGTGCGCGACGGCGGCGACTGGCTGATCAGCGGTCAGAAGACCTTCATCGGCAACGGGGTCTCCGGCGACGCCTCCCTGGTCCTGGCCCGGACCGATGGCGGCACCGGCCGTGGCAACCGAGACTCCTTCTCCCTGTTCATGGTGGGTAAGGGCGAGGGCTACAACACCGGGAAGCAGCTGGACAAGATGGGCCTGAAGGCTTCCGACACCGCGGAGCTGTTCTTCGACAACGTCCGGGTGCCGCACGCAGACCTGGTGGGTGCGGAAGGCAAGGGGCTGCAGTATGCGGCCGAACAGCTCCCGCAGGGCCGGCTGGCGATCGCCGTGGCGAGCTCCGCCGTCGTCCGCGCCGTTTACGAGGCGACCGTCCGCTACACGAAGGAACGAAACGCCTTCGGCGAACGGATCATCGACTTCCAGAACAGCCGATTTGAACTCGCCGACATCCTCACCGAGGTCGAGGTCACCGAAACCTATGTGGACCGGGCCATCCTTGCCTTCAACGCCGGCGAGCTCGACGCCGCGTCCGCCGCCCGGGCGAAGCTGTGGGCGTCCGAGCGCGCCAAGTCCGTCACGGACCGCTGCCTGCAGCTGCACGGCGGCTACGGCTACATCCTGGAGTACCCGGTGGCGCAGGCCTACCTGGCTGCCCGGCTGCTGACCATCTTCGGCGGCACCAACGAAATCATGCGCGACGTCGTCGGCCGCACCATCGCCGGCTGAGCGCCCGCAACCCGCCAGCAACTACCAGAGGAACTTTCCTGACATGACCGTCCTTCCCATCACGATCTGGGGCGAGCCCGTGCTGCACCGCCGGGCCGCGGTAGTCGACGCCTTCGACGACGGACTCCGGACCCTGATCGCCGACATGTTCGAAACCAACGACGCCGCCAACGGCGTGGGCCTGGCTGCACCCCAGGTCGGGGTGGGTAGACGGCTTTTCATCTACAGGTACGACAACGACGACGGCGCCCCGCCGACCGGCGCCGTCGTCAACCCGGTGCTGACCCTGTCCAAAATTTCCGGCGCACTGCCGGATCCGGATGAGGACGAGGAAGGCTGCCTGTCTTTCCCGGGCGGGCAGTATCCGCTCAAGCGCGCCGACTGGGCGCGCGTTCAGGGCTTCGACGGCGACGGCAAACCGGTGGACTTCGAGGCGACGGGCTGGTTCGCGAGGGTGATTCAGCACGAATTCGACCACCTCGACGGCAAGCTCTACGTCAACCGGCTGACGGGCCGCGACTCCCGCAAGGCAATGAAGCAGGCCAAGCAGAGCGGCTGGGGCGTGCCCGGGCTCACCTGGCTGCCGGGTGTGGATCCGGACCCGTTCGGGCACTAGTCGGCATTTTCGTCAGTTCGTCGGGGGTCTTGGACCGGGGGCTGGGAGGGCACTGCTCAGGGACATGCCCCGCGCCGGGGTGCGCGGATGGACATAGTGTTATTCTGCACAGTTGCGGGTGCGAAGAATGGGCATGTCCCGCGGGACTGGACACCGGCCCGAAGGGACATGCCCCGCGCCGGGGCCGGCGGATGGACATAGTGTCATTCTGTCCAGTTCCGGGCGCGAAGAATGGACATGTCCCGCTGGACTGGACACCGGCCCGAAGGGACATGCCCCGCGCCCGGGCCGGCAGATGGGCATAGAGTCGTTGTGCCCAGTTCCGGGCGCGAAGAATGGGCATGTCCCCCCCCCGGCGCGAAAAAGTCCTGTCGCTGCCTGAACCCCCGACGAACCAGGGAAAATGCCCATTAGGCGTCCTGCGTCGCCAGGATCCCAGCCCTGCGGCCTTCCTCAGGAAGCGCGGCCGACGGCGGCGAGGAGGGCTGCGCCGAGTTCGGCCGGCCTGGTGAACTGGGGCCAGTGCCCGGTGGGCAGGTCCACATAGTCGACCTCGCGGATCCGCCCGAGCTCCGCCACGAACGGGTGGCCTGCCCCGATCATTTCGATGAGCATGGAGGACGGGAACTCGCAGGCAATGACGGTCGCCGGGACGTCGTAGCGGCGCTCGTCGTGCAGCCGCTGCCGGTCCTGGGCCACGCCCTTCGGCTGCGGGATAGCGCGGGCCCGGAACATGGACTTCAGGTGATCGTCCAGGTCCGTGAGGTCTGCGTCCTCAAAAAGTTCCCACGACGGAAGCGGCACGTCGTCGCCGTCGTCCGGTAGTTCGTCATTGATGACGCCGCCGTCGGCGAGGGGACCGCTGTCCACATAGATTGCCCGGGCCACCCGGTCCGGACGGGCATCGACGGCGCCGTGGATGATGGCACCTCCGCCCGAGTGGCCCACCAGCACCACGGGGGCGTCGATTGCATCAATCTGCGCCACGACGGCGTCGATGTGGGTGCGCAGTCCGATCCCGGCCCGCGGCGCGTCGGCAGCTTCCAGCCCTGGCAGCGTGAGCGGGTGGACGCGGTGCCCGGCCGCGGCCAGCGGAGGCGTCACCTCCGACCACGATGAGGCGTCCAACCAGAATCCGGGTACGAGGATAATGTCCATGCCGGTACCCTACCTGACCCGGCGGGCCGGCGGCACCGGGCGGCGGCACCCGGCCGGCGGAGATTGCCGGGGTGCGCGGCGGCGCTAGCCCGATTCCGGCCTTTCGAGGCCTGCCGCATGGTCCGGGACGTAGCGGAAGAGCTCCCGCGGCGGGCGGATGTAGTTGACGGCCTTGGGTCGTTCCGGAAGTGTGACCGGCTCCGTCCGCACTTCGGTGTAATCGACGTTAGAGAGCAGGTGGGCAATCAGGTTGATCCGGGCCCGTCGCTTATCCTCCGCTTCGACCACATACCAGGGTGATTCCGCGGTGTCCGTCTGCATGAACATCTCATCCTTGGCCCGCGAGTAGTCTTCCCAGCGCAGGATCGATTCCCGGTCCATCGGCGATAGCTTCCACTGCCGCATCGGGTCATCCAGCCGGGACCTGAACCGGCGCTCCTGCTCCGCGTGGCTGATCGAAAACCAGTATTTGAACAGCAAAATACCGTCCTGGATCAGCAGGCGTTCAAAGACCGGGCACTGTGCCATGAAGCGCTTGTGTTCCGCGGGGGTGCAGAAGCCCATCACATGTTCGACGCCGGCCCGGTTATACCAGGATCGGTCCATCAGGACTATTTCCCCGGCCGCCGGCAGGTGCGCCACGTAGCGCTGGAAGTACCATTCGCCCCGCTGCCTGTCCGTCGGCGACGGCAGCGCCACGACCCGGGCAAAACGGGGGTTCAGGTACTCCGTGACCCGTTTGATGGCGCTCCCCTTGCCGGCGGCGTCGCGGCCTTCAAAAATCACCAGTACCCGCGCTCCGGTGCTGCGGACCCATTCCTGCAGCGCCACCAGCTCGGCCTGGAGGCGGACCAGCTCGGCCTCGTAAACGCTGAGCTTGAGCCGGGGCGGTCGCTTCGCCGCGCGTTTGGATTTCCCCTGTGGACTGGCGTTTCCCTTGCCTGAGCCGCCCCTGCGATGTGCCATGCTTCCCGTTCCAGTCCGTTCCGGCGTGGCGAAATTCGCCGCCGGGCCCAATTCTCGCCCAGCAGCCGCACACCCACAAGAGGATACTGTCACCGAATGGCCGCATCCGTCTCCTATGCTTGGCCCATGGAAGCCTCAGCACCGACGGCGATGCAGCCCATCCTCACTCTCACCGTGAACCCCGCCCTGGACATCAGCACGTCAACCGGGAAGGTCACCAGCGGCCACAAGCTGCGCTGCAGCAGCAGCCGCCTCGATCCGGGGGGCGGTGGGGTGAACGTGGCCCGGGTGGTGCAGCGGCTCGGAGGCCGGACCCTGGCGGTGTACACCGCTGGCGGACCCACCGGGGAAGCCTATCGGCGGCTGATAGAAGCCGAACGAATCCCCACCCTTGTAGTGCCGATCCAGGGGAGTACCCGCGAGGACTTCACCGTCGATGAGACGGCGACGGGCAAGCAGTTTAGGTTCGTACTCCAGGGCCCCGAGTTGAGTGAGCCCGAGTGGCGTCTGTGCCTGGCCGTGGTGGCGGATTCGATTCCGGTGGGCGGCTATGTAGTTGCCAGTGGCAGTCTTCCGCCGGGGGTTCCCGAGGACTTCTACGCCCGGGTGGCCCGGCTGGCACGGCTGCAGAACGCCCGCTGCATCGTGGATACTTCCGGGCCGGCGTTGTCCGAGGCCCTCGCCGAGGGTGTCTTCCTGGTCAAGCCGAGCCGCCGGGAACTGGGACTGCATGTCGGTGCGACGCTGGATAGCACCGAGCACCAGGTCGAGGCGGCCGCGGCACTGGTGGCCGAGGGCTCCGCGGAACACGTCGCCCTGACGCTCGGTGGCGAGGGAGCGGTACTCGCCTCCAAGTCCGGGGTTCTCCGTCTGGCGGTGCCGAAGGTGCAGGTGCGGAGCACCGTCGGAGCAGGGGACAGTTTCCTGGCTGCCTTTGTCCTCCGGCTGGCGCAGGGGCGCACCCTCGAGACGGCGTTCCGGGCCGCCGTCGCCGCGGGCAGCGCGACGGTGACCACCCCTGCCACGGAGCTGTGCGGACGGGCAGATGTAGAGCGGCTGGAAGCCGAACTATCCGCCCAGCCGTTCCCGGTGTAGCCACCCGCCATGAAGCGGAAACTGGCAGGCCTGGTGGAACTGGGCTGGACCCGTGTGGTCGGCAGCGAGGCCTGCGGCGGCCCGGCAACGGCCGGCCCTGTCAGGCTCGTCATCTCGGCGGACCGGTGAGTTGTGGAACGATTGTCTGCTGCCCCGGGCAGGACCCAAGAATCCGCTTCATCGCATCCTTCTCCGCCGGCGTCACCCACAGCAGATAGGCAGCCTTGACCGAAATCTGCCGGGCGACATAGTGGCAGCGGAAAGCCTTGTTAGGCGGCAGCCACGTGGCGGCGTCGGATGCGCTTTTGTCCTGGTTGGCGGGGCCGTCAGCGGCGATGAGGTTCAGCGGGTCGTTGGCGAAGTACTCGCGCTGCTGCGCGGTCAGCTGCTGGGCGCCCTTTTGCCAGGCGTCGCCGAGCGCCACAACATGGTCGATCTGCACGGCCTTGCTGCTCTCGGATCCCCGGCGGAAGGCTGTCGGGTGACCGGTATAAGGTTCCTGGAACGTGCCGGCACCTACCCGGCAACGGGAGCCTTCCATGAATTGTGCGTTTCCCAGGTCGCGGCGGAGGATGTCGTTGCGGGTATCGCAGCCGTTGCGGTCCACGTCCAGCCAGGCCTGGCCGAAGGCGGCCCGGTCGTAGTTGTCCCTGGCCGCGCGGCCCTTGACCGGAAGGGAATCCAACGCGGCGGCAGCGGTCCCCGGCGGAACCGGACGGGGAGCGGGCACGGCCTTCATCCAGCCCGGAGCGAGGACGGGAGCCTCCCGGGGGCCGGTTGACCGCGGTTCCGCGGCGGCGAACTGGCCTGCCGTGAAGATCCAGCCCAGTCCCCCGACGACGGCGAGGCCAGCCAGTGCTACCAGGGCCCACGCCTGGCGGGAGCGGCGTCGGGCCCGGCGGAACCCCGCCCAGGTGACGGTCATGGCGGGCCTGACTTCATGGCGGGCCGGAGTTCATGGCGGGCCAAGGCTCATGGCGGGCCAACGGGGACGATTTTCCTGCACGGCAAGAGCGTAACTCAGGGCTCCGACGCCGACGTCTTTGTCCACAGTGTGGAGGACAGGTGGCAGCCTGCCGCGCCGGGACTGCCGCCAGAGCTGCCGCGCCGGGACTGCCATCGCGGTGCTACTGCTCCTTGATCACCCGCCGGAGATCCTCGTCAGCCAGGGCCATCAGCCCTTCGAGCTGTTGGACCCGGGCGTCGTCAACCTCGCCGACCACACGCTTGGCGCGTGCATCGTCGAGAAGCCGCTTGGCCTCCTTGACGTTCTGCCGCGCGATGTCCAGCGCGTGTTCCAGGGTGGTTTCGTGCTCCACAGCCGAGTTTTGTTCCATGGCACCATTGTGCTGCCCTTTCCCGGCCGATTCCAGAGGAGCGGCCGGGAAAGATGGATACGTCCGGGTCAGGAGACGCGGTGTGAAGCTTCCGCGATCAGACCTCGACGGGCAGTCCGGCAGCCTCGAGGATCGAGGCGGCGTCCTTGTCGGGGAAGGACGGCGGGTTCACACCGGCCATTTCCTCCATAACGCGGACCACCTGGCAGCTGTAACCGAACTCGTTGTCGTACCAGACGTACAGGACGAGGTTCTTCTCGTTGGAGATGGTGGCCAGGCCGTCGACGATGCCTGCCCGGCGGGAGCCGACGAAGTCGGTGGAGACAACCTCGGGCGAATCGATGTAATCAATCTGCTTGCGCAGCTCCGAATGCAGCGACATTTCCCGCAGGTAGTCGTTGACCTCGTCCTTGCTGGTGCCGTTTTCCAGGCTCAGGTTCAGGATGGCCAGGGACACATCCGGGGTGGGGACGCGGATGGAGCTGCCCGTGAGTTTGCCCAGGAGCTCCGGCAGGGCCTTGGCCACGGCCTTTGCGGCGCCGGTCTCGGTGATGACCATGTTCAGCGCGGCCGATCGCCCGCGGCGGTCGCCCTTGTGGAAGTTGTCGATCAGGTTCTGGTCGTTGGTGAAGGAGTGGACCGTCTCGACGTGGCCGTGCACCACGCCGTAGCGGTCGTTGATGGCCTTAAGTACCGGCGTGATGGCGTTGGTGGTGCAGGACGCGGCAGAGACGATCGCATCCGAGTCGGCGATCGAGCCGTGGTTGATGCCGTGCACGATGTTCTT
Organism: Arthrobacter sp. CG_A4; assembly: GCF_035985125.1. Taxonomy (NCBI): domain Bacteria; kingdom Bacillati; phylum Actinomycetota; class Actinomycetes; order Micrococcales; family Micrococcaceae; genus Arthrobacter; species Arthrobacter sp. CG_A4. The sequence continues at coordinate 121,914 of NZ_JAXCID010000006.1, forward strand.
GAGGTCACCCTTGCCCGGGGCGGTGAGCAGCACCCGGGAGACGCCCTTGCTCTGCAGATGCTGGGACAGGCCCTCGGCGTCGCGCCAGCGTCCCGTGTTGTCGACGACCAGCGCGTCGTGGATGCCGTAGGCGGCGTAGTCCACCGTGGCGGGGTTGTCCGAGTAGATGACCTGGATCTGGACGCCGTTGGCAGTGATCGTGTCGTTCCCGAGGTCCACCTTGATGGTGCCCTCGAAGGAACCGTGTACGGAGTCGCGGCGCAGCAGGCTGGCGCGCTTGGCCAGGTCGTTGTCCGAACCGCGGCGCACCACGATCGCGCGCAGGCGCAAACCGTGGCCGCCGCCGGCCTTCTCGATCAGGAGGCGGGCCAGGAGCCGGCCGATGCGGCCGAAACCGTAGAGGACGACGTCGGTGCTGGTGCGGTTGTCGCCGCCACGCCTGCCGACGACCTCGGCGAGTTCCCCGCGGAGGAATTCATCGAGGCTGGCACCGTTGGCCTCGGCCCGGTACTTCTCGGTGAGGCGGGCAATGTCGATGGCAGCCGCGCCCAGGTCCAGCTTGGTCAGGGCGTCCAGCAGCGGGGCGGTCTCTTCAAGCCGCAGTTCTTCCTTGCTCATCCGGCGGGCAAACCGGTGCGCCTTCAGGATGTTCATGGTGGACTTGTTGATCAGGCTGCGCCCGTGGATGGACGTCACCACGTTGTTCTCACGGTACAGCCGGCCGATCACCGGGATCATGGCCTCGGCCAGCGCCTCGCGGCCCATCCACGTATCAAGACAAGAATCTGATGTCTGGCTCACAGAACTACCTTCCTAAAATCCACCACATACGTCCGCGTATATGGAAGTCGGCCGCCGGAGGGTGTCCGGAACCTGGGCGCCGGCGGGGATTCGGTCCACCCCGGGCGCCTGCATGGACCGCAAAGAAAAAGCCACCGGCTGCGAACGCAGACCCGACGGCAGAACTTCTACGTTCACCGTCCATTCTAGGGCGGCACGACGGCGGCCCGCGTCGCGTAACGCGTGAAATGTCTCACACGGGCTCAGGGATGCGGAAATCATCCGGCCTAAGGTGCCGTAATAGGGTGGAGCCATGTCAACCGTGTTCGTTCTGGCCCTTGCCGGCGTTGCCCTTGCCCTGCTGTTGCTCCGTCTGGCAGTGCCCGGCCTCCCGCCAACGAGGTTCACACGCAGGCTGTCGGCCCTGGACCTGGCGGCGACAGTGGCCGGCGCCCTGGGACTGGTTCTGCACTGCACCTCGATGTTCTTTCCCCAGGCTGTGGCCGCGATACCGGGCACGGAGGGCGTTGTCGACCAGATCAACTCTTTGGGAACGGCCAGCAAGATCTGGTACGCAATACCTGCCCTGTTGGTTCTGGCGGGACTGCGTCGGCAGCATCTGGCGGCGCTGGCGCTCTTGGCCGCCTCTCTGCTGGCTGTTGGCATCACCATGTATAACGGCAGCGCACAGTCCGTCCACGTGGTCACCATCTTCGCCGCGGGCGTGATGCTTGCCGCTACCGTCTTTCTCCTGGCCACCCCGCCCTGGCAGCAGGAGCCCGCCACAGCACGCAGCTGACGCAGCTGAGGCCGCCGGGGGCCCGGGACACGGCCACGGAAAAGTGGGGGGGGGGGGGGGGGGGGGGGGGGGGGGGGGGGGGCGGGGGGGGCGGGGGGGGGGGGGGGGGGGTGTGGGGGGGGGGGGGGGGGGGCCCCCCCCCCCCCCCCCCGCCGGCCGGCGCCCCCTCGCAG